>DATKUV010000001.1:0-4568 GCA_035530415.1 Candidatus Nanoarchaeia archaeon
GGAAACAAGACAAAGGCTATATAAGAAAATATCTTTATTCGGTGGCAGAGGAAAATAAGATAGAACTGGATGTAACATCATGATCACTACCAAGGACGTGGAACATATGGGCTGGCTCTCAAGGCTTAAGATCGAAGAGGAAAAGCTGGAAGGGTATGCAGGGCAGTTGAATTCGGTACTGGATTATTTCGGCCAGCTGGATGAAGTGGATACTGAAGGGGTTGAGCCCACTTACCATGTGCTTGAAATGAACAATGTATTCAGGGAAGATGAGATTACTGAATCCCTCACCCAGACCCTGGCAATTGGTAATGCACCTAAAACCCAGGATGGCTTTTTCAAGGCTCCCAGGATCATATGAGGTGAATGATTTGATCACAGTATCCCAGACTATTAAAGCTATTAAAGAATCCTCTGCCGTTGAAGTCGTAGAGCAATGCCTGGAACGGATAGAGAATAGTAATAATAATGCTATTATTAAGGTGACCAGGGACGAAGCTATTAACGCCGCCCGGAAATTAAACGGTCATCCTGGTCCATTAGCAGGTGTACCTATCGCCATCAAGGATAATATATCCACCAAAGGCATGGAAACCACCTGTGGGTCGAGGATCCTGTCAGGTTATGTCCCGCCCTATGATGCCCATGTTATAGAGCGGCTGAAAGTCGCAGGTGCCATCGTTGTGGGCAAGGCCAATATGGATGAGTTTGCCATGGGTACTTCCACTGAGAGCAGTTATTATGGCCCGACCCTTAATCCATGGGATCCCGAGTGTGTACCTGGCGGTTCGTCTGGCGGCAGTGCTGCAACAGTGGCTGCAGGTGAGGTGCCTTTGGCCCTCGGTTCAGATACTGGCGGGTCAGTCAGATGTCCTGCCTCCTATTGCGGGGTGGTTGGATTGAAACCCACATATGGCGTGATCTCAAGATACGGCCTGATTTCATATGCCAACAGTCTGGAGCAGATCGGGCCTATTGCTTCCAATGTTGAGGATATGACTATGTTATTTAATGTGATAGCAGGTCATGACCCCAGGGATTCCACATCTGTTCCCGGAGAAAAGGATTATACCAACGCTCTGGTGAATGACGTTGAGGGTCTCAAGATCGGAGTACCAAAGGAATATTTTGGTGAAGGAACGGACCTGGCCGTGAAGAAGAGTATCTGGGATGCTGTGCATACGCTGGAATCCTTAGGCGCATCCTGGAAGGAAGTTGAGATGCCCCATACAAAATATGCACTGGCCGCCTACTATGTCATTGCTATGAGCGAAGCCTCTTCTAACCTGGCCCGGTTCGATGGGATGAGATACGGGCTGCGCCTCGAAAAAGACCATGACTGGCACACTACTTATAGTGAGATCAGAGCGGCCGGATTTGGCGAAGAAGTGAAGCGAAGGATCCTGTTGGGCACATATGCGCTGTCAGCCGGATACATGGATAAATACTATCTCAAAGCCCTGAAGGTAAGGACATTGGTCAAGCAGGATTTTGAGAGGGCATTGAAAGATAACGATGTTTTAATCGCGCCAACCATGCCAGCCCCGGCATTCAAGCTGGGTGAAAAGATCAACGACCCTTTGACCCTTTATCTGGCAGATGTGAACACTGTTCCTATCAATCTTGCAGGTGTGCCTTCAATTTCATTGCCGTGCGGTTTTTCAGATGGTCTTCCTATAGGACTGCAGATCATGGGCCGGCATTTTGATGAAGAAACGATAATCAGGACGGCATATACCTTTGAACAGAATACTGATTTTCATACTAAGACACCTGAGGTGGCATAAATGCTTGAAGAAAGCCTGAAATTACGTCCCTATCTGGATGAGACCGGTGTCATGATCGGACTTGAGATACATGTGCAGTTGAACAAATTAAACACCAAGATCTTCTGCGGCTGTTCCCTGGATTACCACAATGACGAACCAAATACTCATACCTGTCCTGTATGCCTGGGACTGCCAGGATCACTACCTGTGCTAAACCGCAAAGCAGTGGAATATTCCATCAAGGTGGGCCTGGCCCTGAACTGCACGATCCAGGAGCATACCCAGTTTTATCGTAAGAATTATTATTACCCTGATCTTCCCAAAGGTTTCCAGATCACCCAGTACGATTATCCAATTGCATCAAATGGTAATATTATGATCGAGGGTGAGGAGGGTGAAATCCGCATCCGTATCAACAGGGCTCATATGGAGGAGGACCCCGGGCGGCTGGTGCATGAAGGGGGCAGCATTGAGCACTCCAAATACACATTTATCGATTACAACCGCAGCGGTGTAGCACTTCTGGAAATTGTAACAGAACCTGATCTCAGAAGTCCAAAGGAAGCCAGACGGTTCCTGGATAAACTGCGAAACATCCTGGAATATCTTGACGTAAGCGATACTACACTGGAAGGTTCAATGAGGGTGGATGCCAATATTTCCCTGTCTGGGGGCAGCCGCTCAGAGGTTAAGAATATCAGTAGCCACAAAGGAGCTGAGCGTGCTCTGTTGTTCGAGATCGTGCGGCAGAAGAACCTGCTGAGGCGGGGCGGTACTGTGGTTCAGGAGACCCGGCATTTTGATGAGGCCAGGGGCGTGACCGTGAGTTTGAGGACCAAGGAAGAGGCTCATGATTACAGGTACTTCCCTGAAGCTGATCTGGTGCCGATCAGGGTGGCTGACTGGGGACCTGAGATCGCTAAAACCCTGCCTGAACTGCCAGATGCGCGAAGGCAGCGGTTCATATCTACCTATCATATCACTGATGACCATGCTAAGAGCCTGACCTCTGAGAAAAAGGTGGCTGAATTTTATGAGAAAGTAGCAGGCCAGGTTGACCCAAAAATGGCAGCAATATGGACCGCAGATGTACTTAAAGGTGAACTGAATTACCGTGATATTGGTATTGAAGCTTTCAAGGTTGAAGATATGGTCCAACTCGTGAGTGTGCTTTCAGAGGATAAGATCACTGAGCAGAGCGGCATCCAGGTCATCCGAACCATTCTGAATGAAGGGGGCAGTCCGGATAAGATAATTGAATCTGATGGTCTGCTGAAGGCTGAAGGGGATATAGTAACCACTGCGGTGGAGGAAGCCATTTCCGAGAACCCGCAACCTATTGCTGATTACCTGAATGGCAAATCAGAAGCCTTGAATTTTGTAGTGGGACAGGTGATGAAGAAGACCAAGGGCAGGGCTGATGCAAAATTGGTTCGCGAATTGATCTTGAAGAAGATTTAAATTATATTATGGCATTATGGGAATATAACATCCGACATCCAAATATATAAATCATACAGGCCATATTAATGTAGCAAAAGTTATATAAATTACATGGGGATTTAATCACACATGAAAGAAGAACGATGGGGTAATATTGGTTCCAAATCCGCGCACCTAACCAGTGTGCATCCTTGCTATAATGAGAAGATGCATTTCAAGACTGCCCGAATTCATCTACCTGTTGCTCCAAAATGCAACATCCAGTGCGGTTATTGTGTTCGTAAGATCGATAAGTGCGAACACAGGCCAGGGGTATCCAGCGGGATCATTACCCCCCAGGAGGCACTGGAACGGGTAGACAAGTATGTTAAAGAGATGGATAACCTGAAGGTTGTAGGTATTGCAGGTCCTGCAGAGGCACTAGCCAATGAGGAAACCTTTGAGACCCTGCGGTTGGTACATGAAAAATATCCTGACCTGATCAAATGTATTGCTACGAACGGCCTGCTGCTTAGTGAACGGGTTGATGACCTGAAGGCTGTGGGTGTAACCAGCGTGACTGTGACTGTGAATGCTGTTAATCCCGAGACTGCTGCCAAGATATACCACTGGGTGCGGTATCATGATAAGACCTATAAGGGTCTGGAAGCTGCAGAACTGCTGGTTAAAAAGCAGTGGGAAGGCATTAAAGCCGCCACGGATGCCGGGCTGCTGGTCAAGACAAATACGGTACTGCTGCCCGAGATCAATATGGAAGAGATCGAGGATATTGCCAAAAAGGCTGCAGAATACGGCGCTGCTATTATGAATATCATTCCACTTATTCCGTTACACGATTTTGAGCATAGCGAACCACC
The DNA here is from genome assembly GCA_035530415.1 of Candidatus Nanoarchaeia archaeon. GTDB lineage: Archaea > Halobacteriota > Methanosarcinia > Methanosarcinales > Methanocomedenaceae > Kmv04. The sequence continues at coordinate 4,070 of DATKUV010000001.1, forward strand.
ATCATGCGAGGATCTGAATCTGGTGCGTACCCTGGCTGAGGAATACTTGCCCCAGTTCAGGCTGTGCCAGCAGTGCAGAGCTGATGCGGTGGGTGTGCCGGGTGAAGAGCCTTGTGGGTCTCCAGTGCAGAAGCGGGCGCAGACTGAGTATTTCCACGGGTGAATTATTAGAGAGAAATAATACTTTCACTTAGCTTTCAATCATTTTATATCCCAAAAAATATTCCTTAAATAATGTAGCTGTGTGGATCAAAGACCAATCAAGTAGGATATTATAATATTAATTTCCTGAACTAAAGGTATGGTGCCAACATAGTCTCTGGTTGCAGAGTCGTTATTTTGGAAGTATAGGTCACAAGTGGGAAGTTGTTGAGAAGTATATTGACGGACAAGACAGAAAATCGAGAAGCAGAGTGTTATTAACAGGCCTTGGACTTAACAGGCTGTCCGGTCGGGGGTATGGTGACTGCAAGAATGGCTAAACGATGCTCGGATTAGA
>DATKUV010000002.1:0-5583 GCA_035530415.1 Candidatus Nanoarchaeia archaeon
ATTCTTTTATCTTTTAATCCTTCTTCGCCATATTTTTTGAGGGTTTTGCAATAGTTATAGTATTGTGCTCTTGAAAAGGGTACTTCATTTTGCTTGAAATAGTCAGTCACAGATAGTTTTGAGTCTTTGATTTTTTGGACAGTGCTAAGAATTTCTTGAACTCTCGCATTTTTAGACATTAATTGATAAATTTGTTTTTTAAACTATATAAACTTTGTCTGATTTAAGTGAGTCATATTTTCAATTTAGCCGAAAGTCGTGTAATAGTTTGCAGACCAAGATAATCAGTTCATCTGTGAGGTGCCGTTTATAGAATAGGGTACCTTTGGTACAGGGAAATCTCAAACCACAGGTTTTACATTTGAACATCTGTTTGCCTTTGGCATTAAACCCCTTCTTGGTGATGTGCCCTCTGTTTATCTTTCGGTAGTCTGAACAATGTTCATTTAAACATATCTGGTTTTCTAAATTTAATCCATACATGGAAAATATTTTTGGACTGAACGTATATAAATGTCATGATTTATAGGACACTACCAAATATTTCACCAATGTTCTTAATTACATCAATCTTTAAATATTTACTTAAATTTCGAAAATATCAGGTTTCCCGACAATCTCAAACTAAACAAATAAATCAAATGAAATAAATTAAAAACTTCAATGCCCAACGGAAAAAACCACAATATAATCAATATTACAGTATTAGTTGTCCTCCTTTCAGGAGTTTTTGCCTTATTTAAAAGATACGATGTTAATTTGCTTGCAGAATATTTCAATTTTCAGTCAATCTTAATATTCTCGATATTCTATATATTCGGTACTTTTTTCTTGAGTCCAGATCTGGATATCCAGAGTGCCCCGTATGAAAGATGGGGTCCATTCAAGTTCCTGTGGTGGCCGTATAAGGTTCTATTCAAACATAGAGGTATGTCCCACCATCCTGTCTTTGGCCCGTTGACTATCATAATTAATTTTAGCCTGATATTTGTTCCTTTGATGTTTTTAACAGGATTTAAATTTGAACTGGTTCCAATTGAACTTATAGTATCTTTTATGATAGGTATTTTGACATCCATAGAGCTTCATATACTTGCAGATATGGTAGTTTCAGAATTGAATTGATTATTAGCCTTCCGAATACATTTACAGATCTTGTTATTAAATTTCACTCCCAACACCCCTATCTGCGTACCCCTGATCGACCTGCGGTAACGTTTACTGACCTCGATTGTTTCCTCAATATTGTCCTGTATCACCCATACTGCATGTGGGAAAACAGAACCGGAAAATGCCTGTCTGAATGCATTATAAATTGACTCCTCGATCGCACCCTGTCTGTTTAGGGCCTTTATGGCAGACCATCCCCAATCAGAGACCAGCGCTTCAACTGCAGCCAACCCACCCCTTTCGAAAACATCCACCAGCAGGGCTGTAATCATACAATTCTCTGACATCACAGCCACATTACAGTTAGAGACCGCATATTCATTCCCATTAAATGAGAGAGCCAGTCCGCCTGCTTCCCTGGTTTTTTTAAGCATATTCCAATCAGTGATGCTGTCACCAATTGTGGCTGATCGGTTAAGTTCCAACCCCTCCTGTTCTAGAGCCTGGGCGACTGCCTCGAATTTCCTTACACCACCCACAGGTTTCACTTCTTGCATAACCCTGGAAAATCCTGTGTTTATTAACAGTTCCCAGAAAAAATGATTCATCTGTCTTATGCATTCAACCGTATTTTCTTCAATTTCATCTTCTGAATCTATCTCAATTGAGCCCATGGATAAAATGGAATCAGCAATTGGAAAACTGGTGCAGTACGTATTATTATGAGGAATTCCGGCAAGGAACGTGGTGTAATGAACATACTGCTGGTAGCTGGTACTGATTATATTAACCGTATAATGATCACGGAGCAGCTCAATTGCTTTTAATGACCCTTTGATAAAATTAGCATTATCCTTTGCCCTGGCCACAAGAAAACTATCATCCAGACCAAAGGCAATTAAAAAAGGAGCGCTCAATACCAGGGTATTACCGGGCTCATAATCCTTTTTTTTACAATATATGCCAGATAATCTTCATAGGCACTGAGGTCACATGAAATTTTGCAATTATATCCGGTTAAAAATACCTATTCCGGTCAAAGACAAAGTTGTTACAATAACGCCTGCTATCAGCACTCCAAGAAAAATAGCTAATAAGGCATGCTTGAACTTTATTCCGAACACAAATGCAGCGGCACAACCTGTCCATGCTCCAGTTACAGGAAGAGGGATTGCCACAAAAATTGTAAGTGCCAGTGTACCGTATTTTTCAAATCTTTTGGTATGATTCCGGTGTGTCCTTGCAAACAGCCAGGTAAAAAACATCTCCCCAACCTTCCACCTTCGCAAAAAGTTAGACACCGGTTCAAGGAACAACAGTAAGGGAATGACTGGTATCAGATTGCCTACCACTGCCAGAATATATGCTTCAGGGGCTGACATTCCGAATCCCCCTATTTCAACAGGGGCCAGGGCCAGTGGTATGGCACCTCTGAGCTCTGCTATAGGCATCATGGCAATTATAATAGTGGCTGCCCAATCAGGTATCCATGAGATAAGGGCAGCAATTGTAGCGCTAACTGACATCTCCTTTTCCGGCAAGTACAAAATAAGCTAGCAGTGCTTCTAATTGAATTCTTTCGTTAGCGCCTTCGGTCAGCCTAAAATCGATCTCTCCAATTCGGTCCATCAATTTCACTTTAATTAGGTCAGGGATGGATTTATCGAACATGGTCCTATGTATCTGAACGATCACATCCTCACCTGATAGACCCTGATTGATCAGTAAATTATCCAGCTTTGTCCTGGCACCCATGAAATCACCCTGCAGCGCCAGGTCTATGAGTTCATCAATCTCTTCTGGTCTTGCAGTGGCAGTTATCTGGTAAATGGATTCCATACCGATCTTCTTTTCCATTAGTCCTGCAGCCTGCAAAGCATTAATTGCCTTTCTCATATCACCCTGGGATACATAGATCGCTGCCTCCATCCCTTCATCAGTGACTTCCAGGCCTTCGTTTTGTGCGATATGGGCAATGCGCTGCTTTAAAGCTTCATGGGATATGGGACTGAAGCGGTATACTGCACATCTGGACTGGATAGGGTCAATGATCTTTGAAGAATAATTGCATGAGAGGATAAAACGGCAGTTGCTGGTATATTTCTCCATGGTGCGGCGCAGCGCGCTCTGGGCATCTGTGGTCAGAGCATCGGCCTCATCAAGGAAAATGATCTTGAAATCAGCATCTCCCAGAGGAGATGTACGGGCAAAATTCTTGATCTTGTTGCGTACCACATCAATGCCCCTCTCATCACTGGCATTTAGTTCAGTGAAATTATTTGTCCAGGTCTCGCCGAACAAATCTTTAGCAACTGCAATGGCAGAAGCTGTTTTACCCACACCAGGTGGACCAGAGAACAGTAGATGAGGCAGGTTACCTGATTCCACATATGATTGGAGGCGTTTGATAACTTCAACCTGCCCGACAACATCTTTTAACGTAGTGGGGCGGTATTTTTCAATCCATATCTGTTCTTTTATTTTTTACCCTCCTTGTCGGATGGATGTATATGGAATTTAGTGGGTATAAGGTTTGTTGAAATATTTTCATTTAAAGTTATGAAGGCTTAATAATTTGAAATTCATCAATTGAAACATTAAGCATCGATCACAATTCGCTGATATCCACCAAAGATAACAACCCACCCACAATAGTAAGCAGCACTCCGACAATAAGTATGGATATATCCATTTGCAATAGCAAAAACAAACAGGACACCAGACCCATTATCGGTAATATTGCCAGGTTACCGATATTGATGGGAGTCCTGAACGGCCGTGTCAATTGTGGTTCTTTATATCGCAACCAGATTAGTGCGGCGTTTATCACAATGAATGTCAAGAACAGGGTGTAGTTGGTGACATTGGCTAGAAATGAAATATTGCCGGTAAAAAGAAAAAATATGGATAATATCGTGACAGTAAAAATGGCAATCCATGGTGTCCTTCTTTTAGTATGCACCTTTGCAAAAGTATTGGGGAGGGAAAATGAATCAGCCATTCCGTATACCATTCTGGATGCCCCCAGCAACATAAGGAGAACAGTATTTGCAGTGGCAAAGAGAGCTATTATCGACAGGAGGAGCAAGGCATCATTTCCCATGGCCTCAAAAGCCACCATTGCAAAGGGGGCATCTGACTGACTGAGTTTTTCCCAACCTACCACGCTGACCGTGGAAAATGCCACCGCCATGTAGAGAATAATACTGATAATAAGGGCCAGTATCAAGGCTTTGGGGATATTTTTTTCAGGATTCCTTGTTTCCTCTGACAGTCTTACCACTCCTTCGAATCCAATAAAGGCAAAAAAGATGAGGGCTGATGCTTCAAAGATCCCTTTAACACCATTGGGCATTTCAAAATAGTCCACATGCCCGAGATATGGGAGCCCGATAATGAAGATCAGGATAAGCCCGCCTGCTTCAATAAGCGTGAATACAATGGCGACCCTGGCAGATTCCTTTATCCCGTAAAAAAGGATGAACGACATGATGAGTATAAGTACGACGGCCGAGTAGACCAGGGGAATATCAAAGAGAGCATTGAAATATCCTGCAAATCCCAGGGCCACAGCAGAAGACCCCACAACGCCGCTAAAGATGATCAGCCAGCCGATGATGAACGCCAATTTGCTGCCAAAAGCATTATTGGTATATTCATACTCTGCACTTGCTTTGGGATACATTGAAGAGAGTTCTGCATAGCTGAGTCCTGTAAATATCGCGATAAGGGATGCAAACCCGAAAGATATCCAGACCGAATTCCCTGCCAGCCCGGCTGCCTGCCCGATAAGAGCATAAATGCCGGCACCCAGAATGACACCCACACCTGCAAGGGTGGCTTCAAGCAGCCCAAGTTCCCGTTTCAATTCTATTTTCTCGCCCATAATTGATCCTTAACTCATGCTCACATATATTAAAAAAGTTGTTCTATTTAACATTCTTGAAGAGATCCATAAGAAATGTGATGACCTGGAAAGAGGCTTACGAGGTGTTACTTCTTATATCGTGGGAGCAGAAGGAGCCATGAATATTATGAAGATAATACTCGGAAGGGAACTATTAAGGAAAGAGTTCTCCCCTATCTGAAAAATAAAAGAGAATGAGGGTCACCCCTCATTACCTTACTACTATCTGCTACTATTCAGGCTTCAGAAGGCAAAATCCTACAGAACTGCCTCCATAATGGCCGATAAATCCACTGTCAATGATAGCCCGGTCATGTCCGTGTATTCTCACAATATAACCACACGGTTGCATGTCGCTGGTATCAAGTGCCCACTTACCTGATTCTCCGGTTGTGGGTACAGCAGGATAACTTCGGCTTATCGACGGTGGAGTTTTCCATGTCGATACTGCATTGCATAATATTGCACCGGGCTGGACACATAATTTGCCTCCACTTGCCGGAGATGTTGGTTCAGCCCATACTGAAAGTCTTCCGAAATAATCATCAAAGAAGCTATACGTTCCG
>DATKUV010000003.1:0-14194 GCA_035530415.1 Candidatus Nanoarchaeia archaeon
ACTGATGAAACTGTTGAATATGACAGGGTAAAGACTGCGTTCAAGAAAGCTGCCTATACCATAAAGGGCGGCCAGATTGTGGTTAAGGACGGCGAGATCACAGCCACACCAATGGGCAGGACCTACTGGGTGAGAACAAAAGTGGATAACGGCGGGTATAACAGGATGATGGACGACCTGAAATTCAAGTTCAAGAACTATTATTCTGTAAACATGGCTAACTACATGGTGCAGGACGAGTATGTACAGCATCCTGTTGTGGTTGAAACCGAGTACGCGGAGGTGTGAATGATGCAAACAGTAACATTAGTACCAAAGGATAAGTTCAAGATATCAATTGAAGCTGAAGTGATCACGCCAGACAATTTTGCAGGCAAGAACGAAGCTGGGATTGGTGCACTGATCGCTTACGAAGGCAACACACCCAGACCGCTATCTGAACTGTTCAGCATTAAAGTGGACGGCAGTGCTGATAGTGCCGATGATGTGAAGATCGAGATAAAAAGCAGCGTGCCACGGGTCAAGCGGATCGGTGAGGGCATGACCGGCGGACGCATAATGATCGGCGGTGACGTGGATATGAGATGCGGCGCCAAAATGAAGGGCGGTATCATCACTATCAATGGCAATGCGGATTCCTGGGTTGGCCAGGAAATGAGCGGCGGCGAGATCAATGTGCAGGGCGATGCAGCCTATTATGTGGGTGCAGGATATCGCGGGGAGTCATGCGGAATGCGGGGTGGTAAGATTACTGTGTTCGGAAATGCTAATGACTTTGTGGGCGAACACATGTGCGGCGGCGAGATCATCATCAAGGGCAATGCAGGTATTTTGCCAGGTGTGTCCAATAATGGCGGAAAGATAGTGATCTACGGCAATACCGATATGCCTGGCAGCGAGATGACAAAAGGCACCATTATCGTGAAAGGTAAAGTAGCCGATCTGATGCCAGTATACCAGCGCGAGGGCATTGAATCTATTGATGGTGAAGAGTTCATCAAGTACGTGGGCGATGTGATTGTCGGCGGAAAGGGCGAGCTGTTTGTCAGGTAAGTTCTCAGATTAGAGTTTGTATGCAGGGACCTTCCTTTAGGGACTGTCTCTGCCGTTAATTTTTTTTGTTTTTTTTTAGGTTGATCTCAATCGTTATACCCCGCAGCTCTGCTGCGATTGGGTGTGCCGGCGCAACGTTTGACTCTCAGGGCGAAAATACTAATAAAAATAATGTGAATGCCAAAAATCAGGATTCAACCCCTTAGAACTATCTTTTTTCCTACACCTTCGTTTTCACCCAGCAGGATTTCAGGTCAATGTCAATATAATCCATGGATGAAAAATGGACTGAAAACACCAATCCAACAACAAAAGATTTGACAAATCCAAATACATATTGTTTATAGAGTCATATGAACCAAACAGGGAATCTAGTTATCATTGTTATGTTGATAATTGTCGAAAACCCTTATATTCGTTCCAGACAAAATAATACCTGATAACACAAGGGAAATATATATCAGAAGACAACCCTAATTCTACAGTTCATGCATTCCATTAAACTAATGTTGCCTGCTTTATGGCGTTCAACAAACGGACAAGTCATTTTAAGGATTATGATAAAAATGCGGAAATGATGGCCTACTTCACATGCGGGGGCTGTTCAGGACGCCGGGTATATCGCCTGGTAACATCATTAATGAAATTCGGGATCGATGTGGTGCACCTGAGTTCCTGCATTTCGAATCAATAAAAAAGACCATAACCGATGCAGGTCTGGAGCTGGTTGAAGGGACACATCACTAAAGGAGAATAAAAAAATGGTAAAAAGAACTATCGTAACAATAGATGAGGACAAATGTACAGGTTGCGGAAAGTGCGTTGCACCATGCGCAGAAGGAGCCATAAAGATTATTGATGGCAAGGCCAAAGTCGTGTCGGAAGACCTGTGCGACGGTATGGGTTATTGCATTGGTATCTGTCCTGAAGGAGCAATGACTGTAGAGGAGCGTGAAACAATGAAATTTGATGAGGAAAAGGCTGAAGCACAACCTAAAAAGTCAGACATTTCCATCAAGTGTTTCAATTGCAATAAAGGCGAGAACGAGGTGTACCTGCTTCCGCTGCGCCATGAGATGAAGAGCGAATGGGTATGCACCCGCTGTCTGCCAATGTTGATACACGGTTGATATCAATGGAAAATATCTGTCTGGAACTTTCAGCACAGGTGGATAACCTGTGCGATTATTCATTCAACTTCAACTGGCAGGACGAGAAGCTGGACCCGGCATCAATTATCCCCTATCAGCAGGGTAGTTCTTATACATATCAGGACCTTGTGGATGCACTGAAATCCGGTAACGATGTACACATCAAAGGAGATGTGGGGGCCAGGTTCGCCTACAGTATGGGTGTTGACCTGGAACATTTTGGCGGCACCGGAAAGCCTGGATCAGCAGGCAGGGTATTCGTTGATGGAAATGTGGGTGTTGAGGCAGGTATGGGTATGGTTTCAGGCATTCTCTATGTTAATGGAACTATTGAACTACCATTTGGAAATATTATTGAAGTAGTATCTGACATAGAAGGATACAGGAAATATAGATCAATAACTGACATTATATGCAATGGTCTGAGTAATGACTCATTGATCCACAATTCCCTGGATGATGCGACCCTGATCATCAATGATGATATATTGAGAGGGACAATTGGTGCCCGTATGGATTGCAGGGGTACAGTGATTGTCGAAGGAAATGCCTATAACGGTACTGGTCTTTTGATGCGAAGGGGGACTGTGTACATTAAGGGTTGTGCTGGCATGAATACGGGTTCAAGGCTGGACGGTGGTACAGTAGTGGTCGGTGATAAAGCAGATGAATTCGCAGGTGCGTATTTGAAATCAGGGAATCTGATATTCAATGACGCAAAAGGATATGTTGGTGCAGGTATGACCGGGGGTGCAATTTATTCCAAGACAAAAGTGTCTGTAAGTCCTCCTGCCGCGTCAGGCAAAAAAAGTGGGGAGAACAGCACAATGCTTCGCAGGGTGCTGGATATTGGCCGCCTGGAAGCAATGCAATATCATAAATATGAAATGGGACCACAAAAACCGGAATTTGCTAAAGTGCGTATGCGTGATGGTTCTGTGATAATGAGGAAAGTATAATTCAAGATTCAGGAGGAAAGTAATATGGGATTTGTAAAAATAATCGAAACCGTGGGGTCGTCCCCTACAAGCTGGGAAGAAGCATTAAGATCTGCAGTGGATGATGCATCAAACCTTCCTATATTTAAAAGTAAAGGGAATATCACGAAGGTCAATGTGAAGAACTTTGATGTGGAAGTGGAAGATAATAAGATATCTTTGTTCAAGTGTAGGGTTGAGATATTCCTGGAATAGACCATGCATATAAAAACGAAGGTCATATCGATAATTGTTATTTCATCGAACCTCCCTGGATGTGCAAACCAAATCGACGATTCTAATACACAATCTGATCAGGTAGTATATACTGATCTTGATGCTTCTTTAGATTCAGGAAAACCTGTTGTGATATATTTTAATGAAGCCTATTGCTCAAACTGTAAGGACCAGAGACCGATTATCAATGGTATAATATCGGCTTCAGACAATAAAACGGCAGTTGTAGTGCTGGATAGAATTGAGAATAAGGACGTTGCCCAAAAATATGGGAGTGGTATTGCGCCTAATATGGTCATACTAGATGGGGATGGAGGGGTCATAAAGACCGGTTATACCGGACATGATGAGCTTAACGTTCTGATAGATGATTTATGAAAATCTAATAAAAATAAATGATAGGAAATCATCCAGCATCCTGTTTTTCATGTTTTTTCTGACCAGGATTTTTAAGTTAGTTAAATCAATCAATCTTAATCGTTATATCCCACAGCTCTGCTGTGGGGAGCTTCACTTTCAACAATAATTTTATACTTCACCAGCAGCCTTGAACCGCTCCACAAGGAAATCCCTTTCCAACGACACTAAAAAGTACCCCAGTCTGGGTCCGCTCTTTGTCCCCAGAATGGACTGGTAGATGGTCTGGAACAGTTTCTTAGGATTCATTTCCAGTTCCTGAGCGATAGCATAAATCCCTTCATGGATGGCCTGGCCGTCACTAAATCCAGGCAAACGTTCCACTAACACTTTTAATGCATGGCGCTGCTCATCGTTGAAGTTCCTGGTTTCTGGCGGCAGTGTCTTCTGGATCTCGAACTTCACCATGGCAGGAGCAAATGTTTCCAGCCATTTTTCTACATTATTTGCTCTCTTGCGAATATTTTCAGCATCAGAAACGTCATATTCTCCCCGCGCCAGTACTGTCAGAAGGTAATCAAAACTATGATCCGCAATCTGGACTGCTGTTACCATGTGCCTGAACGGTATCTTAGTCCCCTCCTCACTTCCTGCATGGGAAAGCTGGTAGGCCCTTTTATCAATACTCTCATCCAGGTTGTCATATTCATCTATCAGGTTCAATAAGGGCAGACCAGGGTCGAACTCAAGATGTTTTTCAGGTTTACTTCTGATGATCAGGTACCTCAACACCTCAGGCGGCACTACATCCAGCATATCGCTAATGGTAACGGTAACCCCTGACGATGAGGACATTGCACCTTTCCCTTTCAGATTAATCCATTCGTAGACAATAGGATGGGGTGCAGGATATTCAAAAATTTCGCTTGAAATACGCTTGCCAGTATCATAGGAACCGCCCGCAGACGCATGGTCCTTGCCAAAGGGTTCTACTGTTACACCCAAAATAGGCCATCTTGCAGGCCAGTCAACCCGCCAGGTAAGTTTTCCTCCTCCCCGCATGGATACAGTTCCGGATGAACCGCATGAACAGGTGTAATCTACTATCTCTGATTCCAGGTTAAAACCTGTGACCTTAGTCGTTGTCAGTCTGCCGCATTCATTACAGATGGGATTGAAAGGATTCCATTCAGGCTCAAGAGTACGTTGCGACACTTTTTCTATAATCCGGGCAATTTCGTCCCTTTTTACAAGTGAGGTTTTAATAGCACCAACATAAGCCCCTGCTTTGTAGAGTTCATCAGCCCTGTAGACTGCAGGTTTTATCCCAAGTTGGTCAAGCGATCTAAAGAATGGTTCAAGGAAATGTTGTGCATAATTTGGATGGTTGCCACAGGGACAGGGGATCTCTGAAAGAGGTTTCCCCACATGTGCTTCATAACTGTCATCTAAAAACGGGTATACCTTGCGTAAGGGGTCGTATGTATCTGCTATGTATAGTAATTCAGCTTCAGAACCCGCATCAAGCAATGCTCTGTATGCTGCATCGGCAGTTACTACTTCACGCATGTTGCCTATATGGATATTTCCTGAAGGTGTTATGCCTGAGGCTATTATATGTTTATTACCTTTTTTCAATGCTTCGCTGGCAACTACATCTGCCCAGTGTATTGTCTCTGCCATATACGTTTCACTTCAGGATGGGTAGATGTATTGTACTATAATAAAGGTATAGGAAATCGAGGGGTGATATATCTAGACAGCTTTATCGCCGGTGGTGCCGGTCCTGATCCTAACGGCATTTTCCACGGGAAGGATAAATATCTTTCCGTCCCCGATGTCACCGGTCAGGGCTGATCCCTTGATGGTATTTATAGTAGTATCAACAAGGTCATCCGTGACCACGATCTCCAGTTTTGTCTTATCCAGCAGGTCCACCGTATATTCGCGTCCCCTCCACTGCTGGGTGACACCTTTCTGGGTTCCACGACCCTTTACACTGGAGGTTGTCAGGGATTTGATCCCTGCAGCTTCCAGTGAATCCATTACTTCATGAAGTTTTTCAGTCCTTATTATCGCAACTACCATTTTCATGATGGGTCTATCCTCTCAATTATTGATTCGGGATAAACATTCATTTCATATAAATTTTCGTCCAGGCCAATAATCTCCATTTCCGGGTCGACCCTCAGCAGTCCAAGGGTATTAAGTACTCCATAGGTGGCAAGACCGCCAGCAACTGCCAGTACAATGACTACTAAACTACCGATGATCTGGGATGTGAGTGATACTGAAGGGATAAATAACCCTGCTGCCAGCACCCCCCATAATCCGGAAACTGCGTGTACAGGGGTTACACCGCATGTATCATCAATGCCCTTTTCTTCAACGAATTTGAAGACGTAGGGAATGATCAAACCGGCCACACCACCTACGATGAGAGCAGATACAGGTGTGAACAGGTCAGCTCCGGCACAAATGGCTACTAATCCTGCGCACATCCCATTGGAACACCAAATGGGGTCGCCCTTGGTGACTAGGGCCGAGGTAAGTATGGCAGCAGCCATAGACAGTGCTGTGACCACTGCCACAGAGGCTATATTTGCCCCGTCCGGACCTATGAATGAAGCACTGCCTATGTTGAACCCAAACCATCCGAATGCCAGGATGAATGCACCAATAACCACAAACGTGACATTGTGCCCTGGTATGGGGACTGGTTTTCCGTTCTCATCATACCTGCCCAATCTTGGTCCAAGCACCCATGCGGCCGTAATGCCCAGTGTGCCACCCATTAGATGGACCACTCCAGCTCCTGCAAAATCATGATATCCCAGATCTCTTAAGAACCCGCCCATGAATGAACCCCATGCAAGCCCTTCATAGATAGGATATATCAGGGTCCCGATCACAATAGCACCGATAATATAGCCGCTGATCTTGATCCTTTCAGCCACAGCTCCTGATACAATGGTGACTGCTGCCACTGCGAACATTACCATTTTCATGAAGTGGGCAAAACTACCGGGTTCTGTACCTGCAGGAATTAACCCGCCCCCAATATATTGGAAACCGTAGGCAACACCATATCCTACAAAGAAGTATAGGATAAGTACAGTTGCAAGGTCCAGGAATTTCAGGGTCATGTGTGTGCCCACGTTCTTTTGCCGTATCTGCCCGACCTCCAGCAGAATAAAGCCTGCTTTCATGAAAAAGATCAATATTGCTGCCCAAAGAAAGAAATAAACGTTTAATGAATCTATTGAACTAAATTCCATAACTTATCACTAGTCGGAAAGTGTCTTCCTATTATTTATATTTTTTGTTTGATTAAATTTGCAGAAATTTTCTAATAGATGCCTAAGCGCAATGAAAAATAATATTACATAAAAATTTGAGAATTAAAGGAGTAACAACGTCAAGATAATAACGATATAATTTTTATATCATTCAGTACGTTTGAACTATTGATGGCTCCATTCAAAAAGCTGGAAGGTATCCAGGAAATGCATGAATGTGTCTATGACCGCGAGACACTGCTATCAATACTGAAAAAAGAATTTGCTGCTTACAGTATTTTTGATCTTATGAAGATTCATGCATATATGGAACATGAATGCAAATATCTCCCACCCAATTATAAAAAGGTATATAAGGAAAAATTATCTGAACAGATCTTCTGCAATTTCAAGAACATAATTTCAAATATTCAATCCCATGATCATGAACTGGATATCAACCAGTACCATAATTTCCTGAAAAATTTTCAGAATAAAATCAATAGTGCAGCCGAAGGGGATCATCCACAAATGACAGTATTGTATTACCTTTGCGCGATCTATAATATTTTCATCACACAAACACCACCACATCCTGAGGGAACTCCATTCCCGGGTGGATTTTTTGTCGAAAAGGTAGGGGGAGATTACTATTGTCCGGTAAGGGATAAACAGGAAGACAATGATGAGGCCCTTTGCAGATTCTGTGTTGCAAAACAAACTGAGATTTAACAACCTCAGTCTCAAATCAAAAAGATATTATAGTAAAATTCTCAATTATTTTTATTAGTTTAGTGAGGAATAAAGATGAGTGATGATAATAAAAACCCATATGAAAATGCCTGTAATCAGCTTAGGATCTGCTCGGCACAAATGGACATGGATCCCGGGATACATGAAATTCTTATCCACCCAAAAATGGTTCATACTGTATCCTTACCTATCAACATGGACAATGGAGAGATCAAGGTATTCACTGGATACAGGGTCCAGCATAATGATGCGAGGGGACCGTATAAGGGTGGTATCAGGTATCATCATGAAGTGTCTATGGATGAAGTGAAAGCACTGGCCATGTGGATGACATGGAAATGTGCTGTAATAGACATTCCGTACGGTGGTGCTAAAGGAGGCATCGTATGTGATACTAAGGAAATGTCTGTTCGAGAAAAGGAACATCTGACCAGGCGGTATACGACCATGATCTCTCAATTCATAGGTCCTTACAGGGATGTCCCGGCACCTGATATGTACACCGATGCCCAAACCATGGCCTGGATCATGGATACTTACAGTGTTTTAAAAGGGTATTCAGTACCTGAAGTGGTGACTGGAAAACCGATCGGACTTGGGGGTAGTGAAGGCCGCACAGAAGCAACTGGCAGAGGAACTGCTATATGCTTAAGAGAAGCGGCAAAGGCCCTGGGTATGAATCTGAAAGATGCCCCTGTAGTAATCCAGGGATTTGGTAATGTGGGAGTACATGCGGCTTTGACGCTATATAGCATGGGTTGCAAGATCATTGGTGTAAGCGACTCTCAGGGCGGCATTTATAATCCGGATGGATTTGATCCCAGTAAAGTCATGGCACATAAGATCGAAACAGGGACAGTTATGGGATTCCCTGGAACTAAGAATCTATCAAATAATGAACTATTAGAACTTGAATGTGATTTCCTGGTCCCTTCTGCTCTTGGAAATCAGATCACAGATCAAAATGCTGGCAATATCAAGGCAAAAGTAATAGTTGAAGGGGCAAATGGTCCCACCACTACAGAAGCAGATGTGATATTGAATAAAAATGGAGTATTCCTGGTGCCTGACATTCTGGCTAACTCGGGTGGTGTTATGGTCAGTTATCTTGAATGGGTTCAGAACATTAACAGGCAGCATTGGAGTTTGACCGAAGTGAACCAGCAGCTTGAACAAAAGTTGATCGATTCATTCCGTAATGTGTGGGACACAAGAGAGAGAATGGGACTAAATATGCGGGATGCTGCCCTTGGAGTTGGCGTAAAAAGAGTTGCCGATTCGATCCAACTGCTGGGACTATTCCCATAATTGAATCCTAAGAATCAAATCATTTGGGTTTTGAAAAACATGAAGATAATAGATATTTGCGTAGGTTGCGGCCAGTGTGTCACTTTTTGTCCAAGTCAAGCCATTTCTGTTTGCGGCCAGGCCATGATAGGCGATACATGTACCCAGTGCTATCTATGTATACCCTATTGCCCTGTGAAAGCTATCCGGGGGGATGATCAATAAAAGTATTGATAATTGGAGGTGGTCTTGGAGGACTACTTTCTGCAGCATGTTTAGTAAAGGCAGGTCATTCAGTGGAAATTTATGAACGTCTTCCCATGATAGGGGGCCGGTTCATAAACCTGGAACATAAAGGATTCCAACTTTCTTCAGGTGCCCTGCATATGATCCCACACGGGCCCAAAGGCCCGCTAGCATCCATGCTCAAGGAAGTGGGTGCTGAGGTGAATATCATTGCCTCATCTCCAATGGCATTACTCAGGATTCCTGAAAACGGTGGTTTTAACGACATGTCATTCCATCATTTTTCAGACCCGCTCTCATTACTGAACAAACTGAAACTAACCTTTCTTACATTTAAATCCAAATTTGATAAACCAAAAAATAAGAATTTCAAGCAATGGTTTTACCCATTCATAAACGACGAATGGTTGGTCAAGATGGCTGATTCATTCTGCGGCTGGTCATTGAGCATGACATGTGAAGATGTATCAGTTGAGGAGATGCTGGCTATCATCAAGAATATGTATCGTTATGGTGGTCCCGGAGTGCCGATGGGAGGGTGCAGTGCGGTCATTGATGCCCTTGAAAGTGTAATACTATCAGGCGGTGGAAGTATTCATACCAATTGTGAGGTGGACAGGATCCTGATAGTTGACGGCAGGGCTGTGGGTGTAGAGATCAAAGGTCAAACCGTAATGGGTGATCTGATCATAAGTAATATCGGCCACAAAATTACATGTGAGCTTTATGACCACCCCCAGACCGATGAATTCAGGGAATATCTTGAAATTTTGCAAAAGTCGAAACCATCTGCAGGTATCAAAATATCAATTGGGGCAGATAAGCCTCTGATCGGCCATAGCGGTGTGTTATTAACCCCTTATACTAATCGAATTAACGGGATGAACGAGGTTACCAATGTCGATCCGTCCCTGGCACCCCCTGGTAAACACCTGGTAATGACCCACCAAACTGTAAGATCCGATGACATTCAGTACGAGATACACTTAGGACTCCAGGATATTAAGGATCTCTTCCCTGGTGAGGATTACGAGGTGCTGATGGTGCAGACCTATCGGGATGACTGGCCTGTCAACAGGGCAGGATCAGGTTCAGACCTTGGCAACTCTACTCCGTTAAAGGGACTCTATATTGTGGGTGATGGGGCAAAAGGCAAGGGCGGAATAGAAGTGGAAGGTGTGGCTCTCGGCGTGGCAAATACTATGGCTCAATTAAATATTTAAAGCCCAGTTGAAAGGAAAATTAACAATGCCGATATTATGGGTATGGTCAGATTGTCGTCCATTACCCGGCCGCGAATATGCCATGGGACTCCATCTGCAATCATAGCACCCAGGGCTCCCAGTGCTAATGAAAATATTGGCAGTGCGTCTAATCGTGGAGCAATAGTTGCCAGGTATCCTGAGAAAAAGCTGGTTAAGAACATGACCAGCAATATGGGAGCGGGTTTGAAAGGTAACCTGGTGTGCCTGACATGAGCTCCTTTTCCCCACAGTGAACCCACAATACCTGAACATGTATCACCAATAATAGCCATGGTAATTGCAACAATGGCAATGGTCTTGGAAAACAGGGCAATCACGATCAAGGCTGATGCCATCATATAGAGATAGCTTGCCACTTTATGCCCTTCATGGGACCGCAGAATGATGCCGGGAAAGCTGATAATTCCGCGTAACCTCATCCATTCTGCAATGAATAACACACCTACAATAAGGCCAAACCAGAGAATAAAAGCGCTGCGGTCACTGAAATAATAAATTCCGGGAATAAGTATTCCTAGCAAATGAATGGATTTTCTGAGGAGCTCTTTTACGATTATATTGACCATAACATCGAATTATTAGATGACCGGTGTACCTGCATCCTGAAATTGAAGATCACCATATATCAGGTCAAATACAATGTCAGCTATATTTTTCACTGGGGATCGTACCTGTTTCATTGTTTCCATGTCCCTGATGGTTACAGTACCGTCCTCAAGCGTGTCGAAATCGACAGTGATTGAGTAGGGTGTGCCTATCTCGTCATTTCTGCGGTACCGCCTGCCGATAGTGCCTGAATCGTCATAGCCTGCCATTATGCTCTTCTTTTTTAATGAGGATTCGATCTCCCTGGCAGGTCCGATGAGTTCCTGCCTGGTCAATAACGGCAATATGGCTACCTGGACTGGAGCTACTTCACTTTTCAGGCCCAGTACGATCCTGGACTCGTCCTCACCTTCCACATCCTCTTCCCTGTAAGCATGTTCAAGCACCGCATATGTGATCCTGTCGATCCCGAAAGACGGTTCTATCACGTGGGGTACGATATTCTCGCCCCTCAAGTTTTCGGTAACTTTCTGGATCTGGAACATATCGGGAGGTATGGTGAGTTGTTCCCCATCAACAGTGATACTGATCTCTACATCCTGTTGAGTATTTGCATCCAGTGACTGTAATGCTTCCACAACTGCTTTTGCTTTGCCTTTATAGACAGGTCCTATCTTACCCATATCAGGTTTAATTAAAAGCTTGTTTGTTACTTTGGGCTCATCATATTCCACGTAGACCGATAGATCTGTTTTGCTCACCTTGCTGTGTGCCTTTAGGTCATAATCTGTACGGTCTGCGATCCCCACAATTTCAACCCAACCGAACCTGTCAGATAATATCTCGGCATCCCAGCAATCAATAGCATAATGGGCCATCTCATCCTTCATATGCTGCCGAAACCGCAGTTTGTCAGGTGATACGCCCACACGCAACAGGAATTCCTGGGTCAAAGACATGGAATAAGCCAGGAACTGGTGTGCGATAATACCTTGCTGCACAGCATTTTCCATGCTCATTTCTACCTGGTCACTACCTTCGGATTGAGCAGGATCTGAATATAATGTCAGTTTTTTTTGTGAAATACTCTCAAATTTTGGATGGTCCTTATTTTTGGGATCAACGAATATCTCGGCTTCTGCCTGGGTGAATTCCCGCAGACGAATTACGCCCTGCCGTGGTGATATTTCATTGCGGTAAGCTTTTCCGATCTGGGTGACTCCGAAAGGTAATTTTTCCCTGTAAAAACGAAGGAGTCTGGGAAAATCCACGAACATACCCTGTGCAGTCTCTGGCCGCAGGTAACCGGTACGTTTTGAGCCAGGACCGATATTTGTACTAAACATCAGGTTGAACTCATATACGTCACCCAGATCCCCACCACAGTCCGGGCATTTAATAAGATCCTTTTTTATTATTTCAGTGATCTCGGCTGATGATAACGTGTCAGGATTATCTACCACATCCTGGACAAGATGATCTGCCCTGAATGCTTCATGGCATTTCTGGCATTCTGACAAAGGGTCAGAGAATCCACCGACATGACCTGAAGCCACAAATACATCCTCAATGCCAATGGTAGGGACTTCGATCTCATAATATCCCTCATTTATAACAAAAATATCCCGCCAGATATTTTCTATTCTGCGCTTTAACATGGCTCCTAACGGCCCGTAATCATAAAACCCGGCTGATCCGCCATATATCTCAAATGAATTCCAGAGGAAACCCCGTCTCTTTGCAAGTTCCATTACACTGTCATACTTGTCCATATTCTATCCCTTACCTGGTTATAACGGCTTTCGTAATGCATGGATGTTATAAATATTATGCATCCCATGAGACCGTCAGTAATTCATTACTATAGAGACTTTTTCCTGTTCTTACCATATACAGCCTGGTCCACCAGAGAATTATCAATGGCTGCAGAGTGAGGATTATCAATAACTGGCTGCCGAATGACCAGGCAAAATCCAATTCTTGAATTCCTGCGAAAGAGATGATATAGCTGATAAAGTAGAATATTATATTTACGATTATTGAGATCAGAAAAATAAATAGCCAGATAAAAAATATACTGAGCTTATTTTCCATAAAGAACCTGAATCCCTGTACGATTCCCTCCACTGTATCTATTTTTTCAATAACAATAATGTACAATACAGGTTTGAATATTATATCCAGGATCAACAGATATATCATCCAGATCCCAAAACCTACCGCGAGCAGCAATATACCTGCAGTAAGCTGATCGGAAGCCATCAATTCCATATTGTTCCTGACAATGAAGGCGCCAGGTACTACAAAAATTACTCCGACAAATTTTATTAAAATCAATAATACATTGGCCAGAAATACATTAAAAAAATTCTTACCTCCGGATGAGAGCATGTCATGTATGGTTGTATCTCCTATTGACGTGGCATTCTGTCCCATGCCGATCGCTCCTGCTGTGAAGTATGAGTCAAATAATAACAAAATACCAAACACCAATATAGTAAAAATTATCAGGGCAGGAAGTTTATCCAGGGATGAGGACATTAATAATGAGGCGAGCTCTTCTTCACTCATGAGAGTGATCTCCTCAGCCGAGTTAACCCCTAATAACATTAACATGCCGATAGCTAGTGATAATATCAGGATGAATAATTGGATCAGTTCATTGATAATTAGTGGGACAGCAATATTGATATTGCGGGACCAGGTATGAAATCCTCCGCTTAAGATATTTTCCAGATTATTGACCATGTTATACTAGACTACAATATCACTATAAAAATAATACGAATTCATAACGGGACTATACAAATTCATAACGGGTTGAATCTACGCAACATATATATTACATAGTGTGATAATAAGTCCACTTTGCTTCGCCACAAAAGATCAAACAATAAAATTTTAATATTATCATAATCGGAGGAACAATATTTGGCTAAAATGCATACCAGAAAGAAAGGCTCCTCAAGGTCCACAAAACCTTTGAGAACAGAAGCCCCGGAATGGGTCACCCTTTCATCTGATGAAATAGAAATTAAAGTGGT
>DATKUV010000004.1:0-5336 GCA_035530415.1 Candidatus Nanoarchaeia archaeon
TGTGGGAACCATTTTTGATGGTAAAGAAGCAGACCTTGTTTTCATATCAGATGTCTACCAATATTCTGAAACTAAAAATAAGGATATATTAATTGAAAATGAACCACATCTTTTTATTTTTGGATCTGGAACAGGCATAGATTGGCAATTATATGAAAACTACACTGTTTCGTTTATCGATATTGACATTAAAACAAATCCAAGCCAGGTATGGCTGAAAATGAAAAAGAATGGAGTGCCAGTTGATGACAAAGTGGTGGCTCAAAATGAGGATTATAGATATTATAACAACAGCGAGTTGCTTTTTGAGGGGCACATAAAGTCAGCTTTTGGCGGCAGATACCTTGACATGTTGACATTTACTAATGTCAATCAATATTCAGAAGTCGACAGTACACCGTTAATTACAGATGCAACATATTCTTTTTATCCGGAAAATGTTGAAATTGTTATGGATTCAAACGACAAATTGTCACTCGATGAAAATTATACAATAGTTCCTGTAGACATCCAGAGAATTAATTATTTAGAGACACAGTATTATAATACAAATGAATCACTTTGGCTGCGTTTATACAAAGATGACGTAATGGTAGATGAGGCGATACTTTTTAAAGATCAGGATTATTCATATTATAGTGCTGGCCGAGAAATTATTTCCGTAAACTTAGATATGATTTTTACGGGTATGACGTCTGATATGATCATGTTCGAAGATTTGTATCAGTATTCTGAAGTAGATGGTTCATTGTTAAATTATTATGATCATTTATCTTTAAGATTAGGATATTATTCTCTACCTGGAGTACCAGCAATAATTAGCTTTGAGCCAACGACACTCATAAGTGATACTGTAGGTGCAACAAGGAAATTTACTATATTAGTAAATCAGAGTGTAGATGTTAACTGGTATCTAAATGGAACCGAAATACAGTTTAATGAAAGTGTATCGAATGCAGAATATACCAATACAAGTGCGGCTGCCGGTACATGTATTATAAGCGCAATAGCTAACAATGCAAATGGTATTGCTAAGCAAAACTGGACATGGACAGTGATGGCTGAAAATGAGGATATTAGTGAGTTAATCTCTATAGGATCAGCAAGCGCACCAGTGAATACAACAATAACAGTCCCGATCAGTGTTGCAAACGTCACTAACATTTCTGGAATATATCTTAAACTGCTCTACAATTCAAGTGTCGCAATCGTAAGCAGCGTCAGTGCTAACGAGAACTTTATTGGCTCCAGCGTCACCCAAAACACTGACAATTCCATTGGCATCACAAGAGTTGTACTGACAAATTCAAATCTTATATCCACTTCAGCAGAAACTCCTGTGATTGATATTACTTTTATTATTACTGGAGGATTGGGTAGTTCTACGTCCCTGGATCTACTAAACGTAGAATTCAGCGATGCTGAGTTTAATCCGTACACACCTGCAGATGTGGTGGATGGTCAGATCACTGTTGGGATAAAAGGCGACTTCAACGGTAACGGCATTGTCGATATCGGCGATGTTGCAATGGTGGCATCCATGGTAGCAGGGAAAATACCGGAAGACCTGAATGCTGATTTTAATGGAAACGGGCGCGTGGATATCGGAGATGCAGCTATGATTGCGGCCTATCTGGCAAGGAATTTGAGTGAGTTATGAGTAATAAAAATATTAAAATCAACCATACCGTTGTAAATGACAGCATTAACAAGTACAGGATGTTGATGCTGATAATGGTATTGTGATATTTCAGTCGCCGCTTGCAGTCCACCAGGTCCTTACCCCTGATGATATGGGTCATACCCAGCAGGTGGTCTTCAATTTTCCCTTCAAAATCCAGCAATGGCCAGACCACCTACCTGTTACCCACTTCTGGACGGGGGTGTGGTGTTTTGACCACCCTGAACGCACCCCGGTCCCGCAACGCATGGTCCTTGGGCATAATATCGGTCTTGATGAGCGTTTCTGCCTTAACTCAGGTTGCTCACCCATGAGTTTACCCATTACAGCGCCCTGTTGAGGAGGTTCACCGTATTTCACAGCATTCTGCAGCGCAAATTTCTTAATAAGTTTCTCAATATCAATATCCGAACAAAGACGTATTAGGATAACATAATTATTTGCAAAAAAGTCTTACATGTCTCGGGCAGCCGCATCTGCCACCTCAAAACCAGCTTTAATTGAACCGTTCATGCTGCGCTCGGGATAATTAGCTTCTGAAAACATCCCGGCAAGGTAAAGACCCTTGATTTCGGTTGCGTAAGGTAATACCTTGTTAGCATAACCAACATCATAAACCGGAGCTGTCTGGGAATCCCTGGCCAATCTCCACCAAATAACCGATTTCCGATCAAAATCCGGATACAGGCTCTCAACATCTTTTAGAAACATATCTATAACTTTGTCCGGACTGTCAGTAAATAATGGATCATCCGGGTTCTGGAAATAGGATGCAATATATACCAGATGCTGATCACCATAATTTTTAGGGGGCATGAAATTGGTATGTTCTATCAAAGCACCAAAAGAAACATCTGCATTAATATTCAACCAGTAGGTCCCCTCTTTCATCAGGGGTTTGGTTATTCCAAGAATAGCACAGCACGTCCCCTGATATTGAATTGAATCAAGATCGAGTTTAATAATTTTTGGGTCAATAAGTTTTTTTAATACGCCGGGAGCCACTGTGGAGATTACTTTATTGCACGAAATAGTCCCATTAACTAACTTTACTTCTGTAACCTCCCCATATTTTGTGATGATACTTTCAGCCTGGTTACCTCTAATGATGCGACCGCCTTTTTCCTGGATGGATTTTGCCAATGCCTCCACCAGAATATTAAAACCCGGGTTTAAATATCCAAGTTTTTCACCCTGGGTCCCGCGGTTTGAGCGTATCTTGACCCTGCCCAACAACCATGCGGCACTTACCCGATCAGCATTCTGGCCAAATTTGGATTGCAGAAGAGGCTGGAAAAAATTGTTATAAACACTCTTCCCCCCAGTCTTTATTATCCATTCCTTTGCTGTGATATTATCATAGGATCCGATATCTTTGATAAATTTTGTTCGCAGCACCAGTAGGCTCAGCCTGAGAACATCAATTATGGACAAAGGTGGGAATCTCAATATCTCGATGGGAGTGCTCATAGGATATGCCTTTCCTTCCCAGTAATAACCTGTGGTTGCGGTTAACCATAACACATGTTCTGCAAGACCTAGTTCCTCGATCAGTTCAATCAGTTCAGTGTCACTTGCAAAAAAATGATGGTAGAATATTTCTATATAATAATCCTCAATATGGTAACTCTTAAGCATCCCTCCCAGCAATTTGTCCTGCTCGATCAAGGTTACCTGATGATCATCGGCCAGACGATAAGCTGCAGCAAGTCCTGCCAGCCCGCCCCCGATAATTACTATTTCACTCATATTACCTCTTCCATTATTATCGATAATAAAGTGCTACACCATACTCACTTTGTTCCCTATCCATCCAGCGATACATCACATACCAATAATTGATATCACTGGGTTTAAAATGATACCATGCCATCTTGGCGCTGTCCAGCCTCTGGTAGTCATCCCCTATAATCTCATCCACGTAATCAGTATCAAGATCATGAACTATGATGAGAGGTGCATCCAGAGATGGATTCTCATCAAGATCGACTTTCCATTTGATATTTGTGTAATGCCTGATATACCAGAGTAATTGTGTTTCCATCTCTTCGTCAGCAACCTGTATCCTGGTTCTATAACCTGAATGGTCCACCGCGACCCGATCTAAGGTGTCCATAAATTCATTGAATTCATTGGGAGCCTGGCTGGCCTGTATCAGAGGCTCGGCCGGATTTGAATAATTCCTGTAATTCAGATTATAGCTGGTATAAATGAAGAATGACGAGCTTAACACCAATATCACAATAAAGATGGCTTCAGCCCATCTTGGCCTTTTTTTCAAATTGGGCAGTGATTCTCCCAGATAGGCGCTGGCTATAAGTATTGCAGGAAGCAGGGGGTGAAGAATGAGCCAGGGCACTTTTTCACCCAGATAACTGTAAAAAGCAAGATTGGCTCCAAACCAATATACCATAAAGGCCATCATTGGTTTTTCCCTTCTTTTAACAAACCCCACAATATAATCAATACTTCCAATAAAAGCGAACAGGATTATGGGAAGTTCATACAAAAAAAGCATGGGAAAATAATAATACGGCGGGCCGTCAAGGCGCTCAATCTCGTGCATCTCAAACCAGTGGGAAAATGCTTTGAAGGGGGCAGTTTTGACTGCTTCAAGATCGCTAAAAAAATATGAATAAAACGTAACATAGACAGCCAGGAAAACAATTATTAATATGCCAATATCCAGCACTATCCTGTAAAAGTTTTTTTCAAGAAATATCATGGAGTTGTTAATAAAATTACTACTGCGCAAGCTTTTCCAAATCTTTAACAAAACAAATAGTGCCACTGGAAAGACGAGCATGGCGATTATAACGTAAGCATTCTCTTTTGCAGTGACTGAAAACCCCAAAGAGGCTGAACCTAATGCCAGATATATCAATCTTCGTGGTCCATCTTGATTTTCAAGGTATTTTGCAGCGCATATTATTGCAGCAAATGTGAAGAAAGTAATGAAAATATCGTTTCGGAAAAATCTGGAATAATACAGGAACGATGGAGACAATGCAAAAAAAGCTGCCGCAATCAGCCAGCCCGGGCGGCCCAGGTAATTCCTGAAAGGATACGTCAATAGCACCATCCCAACACCAGTGAGAGCAGGTAATAATCTGGCAGAGAATATTGTATCCCCTATCAGGTGGAATATCCCGGAAGTTAAAAAATAGATGAATGGGCCATGGAAAACAGGGGTATATTGATATTCGCCGTTACTGAATAATTTATATGTAAAGGAGCCTACAGCCGATTCATCATGGTGGAACGGCCTGGCGTCCAGCATATATAACCGCAAAGCTGTTGCTATGAGAATAATACATAGATAAATTAGAAAATCCGGGTTTCTATAGAATTGCCTATCATTTTTCCCTTTTATCCCGGTCATAATATCTGTGACATGCTATGGGATTGTATTTAAATTTATTTATTTATAAGAAACTGCTCACAGTTACTTGACTACATAATCTCATAGATTATATTCAATTAAATAATGTAATCTAAAACGATTGCATAATTCATATATAGTAATGTGATGTGATTACATGGGTTTAAGGAGAATTATGTATGGATAATAAGATGAACATTAAAATTCTAATCATATTTGTTATATTAATTTCCGCCTTCTCAGGCTGTATACAGGAATCAAAAGAGATCCATA
>DATKUV010000005.1:0-9981 GCA_035530415.1 Candidatus Nanoarchaeia archaeon
ACTCATAGTTGATGGTGGAGATATTGAACTTGACCGGACCGTGCTTGACGGTCTAAATGATCCACTTGTCCATATATTAAGGAATTCTGTTGACCACGGCATAGAAACCCCTCAACAGCGCTTGATGGCTGGAAAGCCTGAGGAGGGGACAGTATATTTAAACGCTAAACGTGAAAAGAACCGTGTTATAATTGAAATATCTGATGATGGAAATGGGATTCTTCCTGAAGTGATTAAAGATTCTGCTATCTCAAAAGGACTAATTTCAGAAGATGAAGCAGCTGAAAAGAGTGATGAAGAACTTATTTACCTAATTCTAATGCCTGGATTCAGTACTGCAAAGGTTGTCACAGCCATTTCTGGTAGAGGTGTGGGCATGGATGTGGTAAAGCGGGATGTCGAAAAACTGGGGGGAAGCGTTAGAATACATTCCAAACCAGGGAAAGGGAGTAAATTCGAATTGAAACTGCCTTTAACACTGGCAATCGTTAAAGCCCTTATAGTGAAGGTTGGTGTCGAAACCTATGTATTACCACTTAATAATGTAGTCGAATCTGCATTGATCGATAAAAACCAGATAAAAATGGTCAACAAACAGGAAACCTATATTTTACGCGAAAATGTTATTCCACTTATAAGACTAAATGAAGTATTTGAAATAGAAAGTTCCTTGAAACCAGAAGATAATCCGTATGTGGTTATTGTTGAACATGAAACAAATGAAATTGGACTGGTTGTGGATGAATTGGTTGACCAGCAGGAAGTGGTAATAAAATCTCTTGGACGTTCATTGGGGCGCCTTCAGGGATTTGCAGGAGCTACGATTATTAAAAATGGAAAAATTGCATTAATCCTTGATACTAATTCTTTATTAACTATGATCTAAAAAAGCGGGTGTTGTATGCAGGATATAAAATTATCACAACGTGAAAAATCATTTATGGACAAACTCGGCCGTTTGAGTGCAAGAAATGCGGCCTCATCGTTATCACAATTACTAAACCGCAAGGTGAATGTCAAATTCAGTGATTTGAGATTTCTTCCCATCGAAGATATACAATATATGTTGGGAGACCCGGGGATAGTTGTTGCCGGTGTTTATCATGAACTGCAAAAAGACCTGGAAGGGAGCCTTGTTACATTCATGGATCTGGATCTGGCTAAAGAACAGCTCTCTTATATGCTAAAGACCGAAGTGGATAATGACGTATTACTTACACGAAAGGGAGAATCTACCCTGGGCGAATTGAGCAATATTTTATGTGGGTCATATATTGGCACAATCTGCAATCTTTTAGATATGGTCGTTATTCCTTTAACGCCACATGTAAGGATAGAGATGGTGGGAGCAATTACCCAGGATATTATCCTGAAATTAGAACTGGGAACAATTTATTCATTAACAACATTGTCCGCGTGAGGATAGAATCATCTGAAACCAGAACTTTTGCCATATTTTACTCCATTCGTTGTCAAATAATCATTTTATTAACTAATTTGAATGTCATTTTTACTTCCCATATAACTAATATCATTGGAAATCATTTAAATATTACTATATTGAAGATAAACATTTTAGTACAAATTGAGGAATTTGATTGAAAATAAGTGCTATTACATTGGATAATATACCTTTGATAATAAAAGGTCAAAACATTTCAGAGCTGATCTGTAAGCATACGAAATTAGAGAATAATGACATTATTGTTCTGGCTTCTACCATCATCTCAAAATCTGAAGGTCTCGTCATCGATCCTGTACAAATTACCCCCTCACAAGAGGCAAATAGGATCTCAAAAAAAACAGGAATGGACCCGGCATTTGTCCAGGCTGTTCTGGACCAGAGCATCGAGATTGTATTGGAGTCACCAATTTTCTTAGTGCGTCATATTAGTGGTAATATCTGCATCAATGCAGGAATTGATCAGTCAAATGTTGAAGATAGATTATTACTACTACCTGACGACCCTGATAAATCTACTCTCAAAATAAAACAAGAATTGTTCAGGTTGGCCGAAAAACGAGTGAGCGTAATCATTACAGATACCAATGGGCGGGCATTCAGGGAAGGTCAGACCGGTTTTGCACTGGGAGTGGCCGGGATGGATACTCACCATGACTGGAGAGGAAGTACAGATCTGTATGGAAGGGTATTGGAAGTGGCAAACGAAGCTGTAGTTGATGAATTAGCAGCTTTTGGAAATTGTATGATGGGGGAAGGTGATTGGGGTACACCAATTGTGATAATCAGGGGATTTAATCTCTACTCTGAAAAAAATGGAGTTAAAGCTCTTCACCGCTCACCAGAAATAGACATAATCAGAACTGCGTTACTGCATTACAAAAACAAGAATTAATTTCATTGTCGAGAGCACCGAAAATTACGACAAAAATCTGAAAAATCTGAAAAAGCATCAGCAAACATCAAATTTTCAGATAAAAAACGGCACCAAAAATAAATGTGGGATTATAGCCGCATATCTATTTTCATTCTACCCATGGCTACCAGATACTGCACGTCTTTTCCAACATCAATATTTTTCTTGTATTCTTCAGGAATGGTTAGTTCAATAGTGGAATAGTCGTTCATATCCATTATCTGTGCCACGTTCCCGGTTATGGAAAGTACCTGGCCGTTCTTACGCTCGACCAGGGGAACATAGATCTTCTGGGTAACCGGTGATATGATGGAGCGTTTCTGGTTGTCAAATATTCCAATAGCCTCCACCCTTGCCTTGGCGCTACCGTGTTTTCCTGGTTTAGAGTGTGATAAAGATCTGATAATACATGGTTCATCATCTATTATGACATACCTTCCTTCTTTTAATGTGCGGACTTCAGTTTGTTCTTTCATTAGATAAATTCCTCCGGTGAGTATGAAATATATAGACGGTTTAGATATCTTTGATATTTAAATACATATCGACAATTAGGTGATTGAAAGCTATGGCGTCAATCTAGCATCTGTAAATAACACCCATTTTTGTCACATAAATCTCCGTCATCTATGATGAGGGGACAGTCCTTTTCCTTTGCAAGAACTATTGCTTCAGACTCACCTGCACCAAGATACATAGACAGTGCTTCCACAACAAGTGAATTCCCAACAGCTTCCACTACAATCCAGTTAGCTTCTGCGACCTCCTCTGCTCCATAGAGAACGCCTCCATTTACCACAACCTCGTCATACACTGCTTGTGGTATAGCAATCTGCTCGAAATATTCCCGTAAAAGTCCCAACTTCCCTATCTTTGACAGGGCAATAAGCGGAGTAGAATTGGATACAGCAACCATATTATCCAATAATCCTCTCAAGTATATCCAGGTCTTCTTCTATATCTTTAATATTGTAGTTCAATGGAACACCGTTCTTATCCAGAAGTGTCAGCATCTCCCATTTATTTCTTGCACCTGCAAGTTCAGCGGCTTTACCAAGAGATAATTTGCCCTCCCTGTAAAGTTCAATGGCAAGTGTTCTTTTTATGAAATCTGACATCTCGCTTTCGTTGACTTTGACCGAAAATCTGTATAAGCGGGAGAAAGGTGAAAGCCACTTTTTTACTCCATCATTCCATTCTTGTTCTAAATATTGAAAAATACTGCTACTCTGTACAGCATTCTCAAGAATACCTTCCCTGGCATTTATGATAGGAAGATCCAGTAGACCAGGATATGTACTGCACTCAGAGGGACCCCCACCTTTGCGAACTGGAAAAATGTTAAATTAACACCCTTCTTCTCTGCATTCTGGATAATTATTATATTGCTGGCCGCCCCCAGGATCAACAAATTTCCAGCAATAGTACTTCCTGCAGCAAGGGCC
Organism: Candidatus Nanoarchaeia archaeon; assembly: GCA_035530415.1. Taxonomy (GTDB): domain Archaea; phylum Halobacteriota; class Methanosarcinia; order Methanosarcinales; family Methanocomedenaceae; genus Kmv04. Next base: position 3,824 of record DATKUV010000005.1, read on the forward strand.
ATCAAACCCCCGGTTGATGTACCTGCATGGACCAGCATCGGCATATAAAGGGCCACCAGAGGAACATTGGAGAGCAGCTGGCTCATAAGAACGCTGATGACGAGAACCATACCGGTGGTGATAATATCCAGGTTCAGATCAGTAATCAGTCCCTGGAAAAATCCTGAATCCCACACAGCTGTCATAAGAATGAACATAGCTGCAAAAAATATCAGGGTATGCCAGTCCGTCTTTATAAATATCTCATTTCTCCTTGGACTGAACACCAGAATTGGAAATGCCGCAGCTAATGCTATGTAGGTCAGCCTGAAATCAACATTAATTACCAGGAAGACCGTGGCTATTTTGACCAGTATTGACAGGATAATAACGATCAGCGATATCTTGGATAATGAAGCCAGGTCAAAATCATGGATAGGGTCCTGATGGTGATTTATCACAATATTAGTAAAGTGTCTTCTGAAGAACAATCTCAGCATCACATAAGCCAGAAAGAGGTTAATAAAGGATGGAATGGCAAGATAGGAAAAGAACGTCAGAAACGGGTTTGCCATATTTCCATCCATTGCAATCAAGAGGTTCTGGGGATTGCCTATTGGGCTCATCGCGCTTCCGGTCGTTATGCCGAAGGCAAGGGCCATTAAAAGCAGTACAGGAGATATATTGTGCTTTTTTGCAACATGGAGGACAAGGGGCGTACCGATTATTGCCAGGGTATCATTCATCAGCAATGCAGACAATATCCCCATACTGAACAGGATCATCAGGATCAGCTGGTCCACATTCTTTACTCTGCGAAATAATCCATGAGACAGATATGCAAGATAACCGCTCTCCTCCAGTGCTGTTCCCACAACAAACATCCCGAACAGGAACAGCATCACATCAGGATTGATAGCGATAACAGCATCCATAAGAGAAATCTGGCCGGTAAGGAGCACGGAAAGTGCCCCGGCCAACATGATCTGCCAGATTCGAAGTCTGATTCGAAACACCTGTCTTTGGGCAATCAGGAAATAAACTGCAGCCAATATGAGTATAGAGATGTTCGTTGTCAAAAAGTAATCACTTATTCCACCCAGCTAATTATTGATTTGAATACAAGAATTTTCGTATTATTATCCAGTCAATTCATGGAAACATAACTACGAATCAGTTCGAAGTCTTAACAATCTTTATAATGTCTCAACACCCATCTTCCACATAAGAGTCTAACCCAAAAAGGAGCATTTCATCATGAACCTGGAAAAGAAAATCGTCATACTGATCTCAGTATTAATCATTTCACTGGTACTTTTTATAGCATTACCAAAGATCTCACCCGCAATAACCGAATTACTAACCAACCAACCGGCCCAACCCTATGACCCTGCGGCTGCCTACACGGGCAATGACCTGCTCATCCTGGCGCCCAAAGTCATGTTCACTGGCGGAGAATCTGCAATCACAATAGCTGCCTCTGAGGAGGGGATGCCTATGGCACAGAGTGTCAGCTTCAAACTGGTAGATACCGCCGGTGTAACCACCGAGCTTGCAAAAAGTTCCACAGGAGAAGGCGGGCATGCTGTGGTTGCATTTGACGTACCAAACCTCAGTCAGGGCACCTATACCCTGGTGGCCCAGCCCGCAGGTACGAATGACACCTTCAACGGTACTGTCAGGATCGCGAAAAGCAGTGCCCTTTTCCTTGAGACAGACAAGCCAATCTACAAACCGGGCCAGATCATCCATAGCAGGATTCTTTCACTGAACAACAAACTGGTACCAATAACAGGTTCAGTAGTCGTCGAGATTTCTGATGCCAAAGGTATCAAGGTGTTCAAAGAGATCCTGGACACCAACGAGTACGGCGTGGCTTCCTTTGACATGCCCCTTGCCAGTGAAGTCAATCTCGGTACCTGGAAAGTCACTGCCCAGATGGGGGATTCCAAAACCCAGATCGACCTGCGAGTTGAACATTATGTACTGCCAAAATTCAACGTGGATGTAACTACCCCAAGGGAGTGGTTCCTGGTGGATGAAGTGATCACAGGACAGGTGAATTCAGCCTACTTCTTTGGCAAACCCGTAGAAGGTGAGGTCAATATCGTAGCTTCCCGGTATGTAGGAGTGTGGGAAGAATATGCCTCCTACAAGACCGATCTTGAGGACGGTTCTGCTGACTTTGAGCTACCTGCAACCGGATGGGTAGCAGGCACTTACGGTGCCGGAGGAATGGGCAGTCTGATGCTCAACATCTCAGTGACCGATACCGGAAACCATACAGAGACCACCACAGAACTGCTGAAGATCACCGAATCACCTGTGGTACTGCAGCTAATACCGGAATCCAGGCTGGTCAAGCCAGGCATGCCGTTCAATGTACTGGTCGTGACAGAGACTCCTGAAGGCGAACCCCTGGAAAAGGAAGTGGACGTGAAGATCAATTTCATGAGTGAACGATATGTTCAGGATACCCATGCAGAGACAGTAACTACTGAAAATGGAATTGCTCTGGTCACATTCGAGGTGCCTGATGACACAGCGGGAGCTGATCTGATGGGCGAAACAGACGACATATCCCAGTATATGGAATTGAGCGTAGTGTATTCCCCAACCGGCAGTTTCCTGCATTTAAGCCAGACGAGCGATGGCACGCCAAATGTGGGCGATACCATTGCCTTCCAGGTGTTCAGCACCAATCCAGGTACAGTGTATTATGATATTGTTGCAGGCGGCAGGACCGTATTCTCAGCCACCAGCGATGAGCGCAACATCAGCCTTACCGTAACACCCCAGATGAGCCCGAAAGCGGAAATAGTGGCTTATATCATCAATCCCAACAGCGAGGTGTCAGCTGACACACTCCCGTTCGATGTAGTACTCAAGACGCCGGTTGATTTGCAGGTGGCTTTTGATCAGGCTGAAGTGGAGCCAGGGGACGATGTAAGTGTTACCTTTGATGCAAAATCCAGGTCCATGATCGGCTATTCCATAGTTGACGAATCGGTCTTTGCATTAAGTGAGGGCAGGCTGAACCTGAAACAGGTGTTCGACGAACTGGAGAAGAGGTTTATGGAACCCCAGGCAGAGGCCCACCCCCAGTTCTGGGGACCCGTACCCTTAGGTGCTAACGATATTATCAATGATGCGGGGCTTCAGGTCCTGAAATCACCAAACCTGGACGTCCCTCAACAAATACCTGAACAAGAAGAATTCAGGCGAGGCGGCGACGGCGATTTCTTTGGCGGCATGGTAATGGATGCAATGGTAGAAGAAGCGGCCGCTCCCATGAAGAATGCAATGCCAGTAGCAGCCGCTACAGCAATACCAACCGAAAGCGGTCTGGCCGAAGTTGAACGGGTAAGGCAGTTCTTCCCTGAGACCTGGGTCTGGGAGCCGGAACTGATGACAGACGGTAAAGGTATGGTCAGCGTGCCGCTGAACGCTCCCGATTCCATCACAACCTGGCGGCTTCATGCTGTATCTTCATCACCTGAAGGTATAGGGATAGCTGAGACCGATCTCAGGGTTTTCCAGGATTTCTTTGTTGACCCTGATCTTCCATATGCAGTGACAAGGGGCGAGGAATTCCCTGTCACCATACAGGTGTATAATTACCTGGATAAGGAACAGCAGGTGACTGTGACCTTGAAAGCTACCAACTGGTTCGACATACTGGGCAGCAGCAAAGAAACGATCACAGTCCCGGCCAACAGCGTGCAGCCGGTACGTTTCACAATAAAACCCACCGAAGTAGGCACCCAGCTGGTAGAGATCACGGGGCAGACCACCTCCAAAGCCGATGCAGTAAAGAAGCAGGTCATTGTTGAACCTGAAGGTTCTAGACGTGAGATGGTGGAGAACGGCATCCTGAAAGGCCAGGACGTGACCCTGGATGCTTTACTGCCTGCAGGGATAGTAGACGATTCAGGCAAGGTGCTGTTGAGCTTTACTCCATCGTTAGTGGCACAATCCATCAGCGGTGTGGGTGATCTACTGGGTATGCCATACGGCTGCGGTGAGCAGAACATGCTGCTCTTTGCACCTGATGTGGAAATACTGCGCTACCTGAAAGCCTCGGACCAGACCAATCCTGAACTCCAGGCTAAGGCAGAGATGTTTATCATAACCGGATACCAGCGTGAACTGACCTATCAACATAATGATGGCTCATTTTCGGCATTCGGAGAGAGCGACCCGACAGGCAGTCTATGGCTTACCGCCTTTGTTCTCCAGTCATTCAGCGGTGCCAGGGACGTGACCACAATAGACGAATCAGTACTGGACCGGGCGGCTGACTGGATAGTAGACAACCAGAATCAGGATGGTTCCTGGGATCAGATTGGTTTCGTGCACCACCAGGACATGATGGGTGGCATAAACGGCAAGTATTCCCTGACAGCCTATACAGCACTGTCACTGCTGGAATACAGCAGGGCTTCCAATGAACTGGATAAGGCACAGCAATATCTGGAATCAAACCAGGACGAACAGCGCAACGATCCATATGGACTGGCACTGACCGCACTGGTACTGGAGCGGCTTGACAGCGATAGGGCAGATGATGCCCTGAATATGCTGATGGATCTGGCAAAGCAAGATGAGAACGGTATGTACTGGGAGCTGGAGCCCCAGGTCTCACCCAATGACATGTACTGGCAGCCTCCTTCAAGCAAGAATATCGAAGTGACTGCATACGGCGCGTTAGTCCTTATCGAGCACAAGGATGTCAGGGCCAATGAGGTCTTGAAATGGATAGCAGCCCAGCGCAACAGCCTGGGTGGGTACGGAAGCACCCAGGATACGGTAATGGCGTTCAAAGCCATGATGACAGCCGCCGCCAATCAGGGGAAGGAAACTGATGCTACTATCACGGTCAATGCAGATGGAAAACAGATCAAGCAGGTCAGGGTGAACCAGGATAATTTTGATGTGCTGCAGATAGTGGAGATCCCTACATCTGCAAAAGAGGTTACCTTGAGCATGTCAGGAAAGGGCGATATCAATTACCAGCTTGTCAAGCGATTCAATGTGCTTCTGCCAGATATTCCGGTAGTCAGTGATTTGGAGTTCGATGTTGAATATGATGCCGCTAATGTAGCAGTGAACGACATTGTGGATGTCCATGCAAGGGTGAAATACACGGGTCGGGCCGATTCCACCGGGATGCTCATCCTGGACGTGGCAGTACCTACCGGTTTCACACCTGTGGTATCCAGTCTGGATAATCTGAAGCAGGACCGCCGTATCAGCAGGTACGAGATAGCTGGCAGGAAGATCATTCTTTATGTGGATGATCTACAAAGAGGGGAAGAATTGACATTCGAACTGCAGGTCATGGCACAGTTCCCGGTCAAGGCCATAATACCTGACAGCAGTGCCTATTCCTACTATAATCCGGAAATAATAGCCGAGTCGAGAGGCCAGGAAATAGTGGTAGTGTAGAAAATATATTACAAACCCGCTGACTTTAGCGGGTTTATTTATTTTGGTATATATTCTTTCGGTGTCCAATTCGTAAGATCAGTATTTCAGAACCTATCTTTGCATAAACCACACGATAATCACCAACTCGGTATTTAAATAATCCTTTAAATTGTCCTTTTAAAGGTGTGCCGCAATTTGGGTTTTCTGATAGTTCTGTTTCTAATTGTTGAATTATATGAATGGTAATATCTTTATCCAGATGTTTTAGATCCTTAAAAACTGAAGATTTATACCTGAGTTTATAACCCAAGACGCTCCCTCATATCTTCACTTGAAATAATTTCATCATCTTTATCGTTCAATCGTTCTAATGCGATTTGATAATCAGCATATTCAAGAAGATATGTTTCAATTGCCTTGCGAATAATATAAGTCCTTGACCTATCGATTGTTTTTGCTAAACTTTCCAGTTCATTAAGAATCTTATCAGGAAGCCGTACTGAAACTGTCGTAGTCATTTCAATCTCCTTGTAATTCATTGTATTACAAGTATATCATTGTATTTTATTTATTATAATATAATCGCCCTGTTATCTGGCAGGCTCCAAGTGCACCACCACATCCTTTACACCTTCCATCCGGGTTTTTATATGGTCCTCAACTTTATGAGCAATATCATGAGCCATATCTATGTGCATATCCTTTTTTACCTTAATATGCAGGTCCACGTAAATCATGTCAGCCGTCCC
>DATKUV010000006.1:0-2184 GCA_035530415.1 Candidatus Nanoarchaeia archaeon
TGTCCAGTTCGATATTACACCTGATGAGGGTATTGAACAGATCGATTTCAAAGCCCAGTTCAAGAACGGAAACAACTGGCATGAGTCAGACATCCAGACCATCAATGTGAACAATTCAAAATCCAATACCATTGTGGAAAAAGATTCAAATCCCTTGCTGGTGTTCGGGATAGTGGGTGGCATGTTTGCCGTAATCATAATATTCTTTGTCGTAATGCGAAAGCGAAGAAGTTCCAGTGAATAAATATGAAATTCTACGACGCCCTGGAATTTGTATTCCTGAGCTTTAAAGGTGAGAAGTTCAAGACCATAATGTCGAGTCTTGGCATTATCATAGGAGTAGCGGCTATAGTCGTCATGCTCTCTGTTGGTGAGGGATTGATAACCGGAGTTTCCGGTGTTTTTAGTGATATGGACCTGAATATGGTACAGGTGATACCTGGTGGTTTTGATGGGGGCAGCATTGGCAGACCTATGAAGGTCGCCATCCTGGATAATAAGGATGTTTCGATGTTAGAGGGCGTTGTTGGGGTAGTAAGTGTATCTCCGCGAAGTCAATATTATGGTATTTTCAGTATGGAATTCAGGGGTGAAGAATCCAGTGTGGGAATTGTGGCAATTTCACCATCTAAAGAACCCGATCTATCAAAATCCATTGAAGCTGGCAGGTTCATCTTAGATTCAGACAGAAATAGTGCTGTACTGGGGTATGATATTGCCAATAAAATGTTTGATATGCCTATTAATCCCGGTTCACATATTATCATTGAAAATACAATGACACAAGACACGTTTGATTATAGAGTAGTCGGGGTACTAAAAGATTCAGAGCAGATGTCAATACTGGGAGGCAGTTCAAATTCCCAGATATATGTTTCCCATCCATCTATGAAGAATATAATAGATATTGAAGAATATTCTTATACGACCATCAATGTCAGGGTGGAGGACGAGGAAATGATCCCTGAGACAATTGTACGTATGGAAAAGGCTCTTCAACGGACTAATAAGAATGAACAGTTTACAATTTTTGACCAGGGTTCTATATTGGAAAGTATTACAGAATTACTTAATATGGTAAAATACGGGCTTGGAGGCATAGGCGCAATCGCCCTGGCCGTGGGTGGTATCGGGATAATTAATGTGATGATGCTGACCGTCACTGAACGTATCAAAGAGATAGGTGTTATGAAAGCAGTTGGAGCCAACAAAGGTGATATCAGGACATTGTTCCTGATCGAATCTGGCATCCTGGGTCTGGTAAGCGGCCTGATCGGAGTTTTAGTTGGTGGCGGGGCAGCATACCTTATCTCGGTACTTGGAAATTTCCCCAGCACTGTGACTTTTACATCAATTATGATAGGTCTGGGCTTTGGGGTGATAACTTCTGTAGTGGCAGGCGTGTATCCTGCATCCAGGGCGGCAATGTTGGATCCGGTTGAGGCATTGAGAGCTGAATGATTAATATTAAAATTTCAAAAGGAGATTTAATTATGAACTTGTTGAATAAAATTACCGGGATATTAATAAAGCCGGAAGAAACGATAAAAGAAATCTCAGATAGACCATATATTGAAGAAGCATTTCTAATAGTGGGAATTATTGCAATCCTGAGTGCAATTTCAGCATATTTAATGCCGATCATCTATGATTTTAGTGATCTACCCCCCGAAGCTATGGAAATTGTGAAATTTTCCACAACAGTGCTGCCAATATTATCTGCATTGATCGGTATAATAATAATGTGGATAATAGCAGCCGGGATTATTCATTTTATCTCAGTTGCATTGGGTGGAGAGGGTAAGTTTACCCAGATGTTAGTGGTCTATGGTTACAGTAGAACTCCTCTTATCATTAATGCTGTATTTGGAATAATATTGTTCTCATTTATTGAACCCATTACTATTACTATGACTGCGGCAGGGGCAGGCAATCCTATGGGTGAAATGTTATCCAATCCATATTATGTGGCTATAATGATCATTGGCTATATAATGCAGTTGTGGGCAATTGGTTTGATGTTTCTTGGAGTAAAATATGTACATAATTTAAGCACAAATAAAGCTTTGATCGCAATGGCCCTGCCGATATTGTTCTTTGTGTTAGGGATAGTAACCACATTGTTTTCCAATGTATTATTTGGTTAAAAAAGACAGATGGTGCAATTAGAAATTCAACTGGATA
>DATKUV010000007.1:0-3151 GCA_035530415.1 Candidatus Nanoarchaeia archaeon
GAACATTTCTCCAAGTTCCTTGATGGTGATCTTCTTGGGATAATCATAATATCCTTTTTTTAGTGCCACGCTTACAATTTCTTCCTGCCTTGAAGTAAGTATCTTCTTCCTGGTCAATTCGTTGGAGTTAATAAGATCGACCTTACATCCCTTATGTTGAAGGTCTTCGATCAGATCGGAAAGAGAACCTTCCCCACCTGTGATCAATCGCCATTCTACACTCCCGTCCCCGATACAATGAGCCGATATTAAAAAGCAATCCGAACTTGAAAGGGCACGGCAGGCCGAACACTTATTAGTGATAATTGAGCTGAGAAAACATCCTTCTTTATGGGTAGAGATCTCAACACTGCAGACATCAGGGTGTATTTTTATTTCAGCTATGATGTTGTTGATCTCATCCTCATCCCCCATTATCTCTACAAGTCCCCTGCCTCCGGTTTCACCATATGGCATACAGTCAATAAACTTGATATTGGCTGTATATTTACTACTGATATTTTTCACCCAGTTATCAGGCATTGTGATTTTCAACACTGCTTCCCTCATCTAGAACCTCACTATAATATTTTAGGTCATATCTTATTAATAACTTTGATATTCATTTGCACGTTTTGCAAATTCATTCCAGGCTTTTCTTTGAGTTCCAGATAATCGGCGAGATCAAAATGAGCGGCCTGTTTTCACCATTAAAAGGATTTTATAGATTAACATTATTATATCTCACAAAGCCAGCCTACAGAAAAGCAGTAATCATGAAGTCTTTGTGATCTGATTTTTTAGTGGCAAATAATATCTTAATACGTCCTCGCCATTAACACCACTTTATCAGTAGGCTTTCCACAGATGGGGCATGACCCCTCTGCTTTACCAAGGGCAGGGTCTTCTGGTTCTCCCAATATCCCCGCACCCACAATCTCTTCCATCTCCAGCCCGCAGGACCTCTCACCGCACCAGGCGATCCGTGCAATACCTGACTTGATGTAATCCTTTACTTCATCCAGGTCAGTGCATAACTTAATCCTGTCGTGCTGGGATTGGTCGGCTGTCTCGTACAGGTTTTCAAAAATCTCATTGAATACATTACAGATCTCATGTATCACTTCAGTAAGAGGTACGCTGGATTTCCCGCCCGTGCGCCTGACCAGCATTGCTGAATTGTTCTTCAGATCCCTGGGCCCCAGCTCGATGCGGATAGGTACACCTTTTAATTCCCATTTATAGTACTTTGCGCCCGGCCTGGCATCGCTGTTGTCTATCACAACACGCAGTCCTGCCCTTTTTAAGGTGTCTGCCAGATCATTACACGCTTCAAGCACTGCTTCATCATCGCCAAACAGTATGGGTATGATGGCAACTTGCGTGGGTGCCAACTCAGGGGGCAGGATCAGTCCTTTATTGTCACCATGAATAGATATCAGGGCTGCAATACAGCGCTCACTGATACCGTAACAGGTCTGGTGTGCCAGCACCTGTTCTCCGTTGATGTCCTCATATATTATCTCAAATGTCTTAGCAAAATTATCACCCAGATGATGGGCAGTACCTACCTGCAGGGTCTTGCCGTCAGGCATCAGGGCATCCACAGCCATGGTATAATCAGCACCAGGGAACTTATCCCAGTCAGGCCGCTTGCTTACGATAGTAGGCACAGCCAACCGTTTATAGAACTCCTGGTAGATGCGGGTAGCCTCCTTGACCTGGGCGGCAGCCTCATTCCATGTGGCATGCACAGTATGTGCTTCCTTGAAAGAAGTGATCTCGCGCAGGCGTATCAGGGGTCGCGTGTGCTTGGTCTCATACCTGAACGTGTTCACGATCTGGTAGATAAGGAGGGGCAGATCGGCATGGGAGCGCACCCACAATTTATACATAGGATAGATGGCAGTCTCGCTGGTTGGCCGCAGTGCCAGTTTCACATCCAATGGATCAGTACCACCATGTGTGACCCAGTATACCTCGTCCTCAAAGCCTTTGATATGTTCAGCTTCCTTCATGAACTCGTGTTCAGGGATGAGCAATGGGAACATGGCTTCCAGATGATTGGTGCTGTCAAGCAGTTCCCGTATGATGGAATATACCTTTGAGCGAATGGAAAAGCCGAACGGGTACCAGACATATAATCCTTTGACAGGATAGCGCACATCCATGATCTCGGCAATTTGAAGAAGTTCGTTATACCATTCACTAAAATCTGATTTGATTGGAAGTTTTTTAGATTCCGGCTCAGCCTGCCTGGATGTGTTCGTGTCGGTCATATGAAGGGTTTTGATGGTTGATTGAATAATATTATTTTCGGTTCTTACCAAACTATCATGCTTGTCTTGCGTTCAAGTTCTCTGACAATTTTTTGGTAATTTTGTACTTGAGGACCATCCCAGTCATATTCGAAATCCTCGAATTTTTTATTAAGCTGTTTCATCTCATCCTTTGTCAGGATTTTTTTCAGGGATTTTATTGTCTCATCTTCCTGCAGAAAAACAGGACGGACCTGTCTAACATATTCTTGTGCGTTCTCGATGATCTTTACAGTTGCTTTTAGATCTCCCTCAGCATACTCATCCATGGTTTCAATGATGGCATCAATATACTGCACACCATGCCTGTACGTGTCTGAGTAGGTCCGGACAGCACTAATTAATTCAGTCTTGCCTACCTCTTCTAAAAATGGGATCAAAATATCTTCTTCTTTCCCCAGATGATATTCGTCAATACATTCTATTATCACGCCTATAACTGACATAATAAGCTGTGGAGGGGTTTCCCGCTCTTCCTCCAGGCCTTCAACGATTTTATCAAGCACGTCGATTGCTCTTTCAATAACCCTATGTTCATCCATTATCTGTTTTATTGTATCCATATAATTCACCTATGTTTTGTAATTGTAACTCTCCTTCTTTAAATACGGACAAATATAAAAGGATAAGGTCTCCTATAAGTAAGCTTCAGAGGAAAAAATGTTTGAAAACGTGGCTACATCCGGCGGTTATTTAGGCATTTTCTTATTATCATTCATTGCCAGCAGCCTGCTTCCAATATTTCTTGAGCCCATAGTGGCAGGTCTCCCGGTCGTGGGGTTCAAAGTATTTCCCACGGTCCTGGTAATTTCCGCAGGTGCCACCCTGGGAAGTCTGACCACGTATTATCTGGG
>DATKUV010000008.1:0-5113 GCA_035530415.1 Candidatus Nanoarchaeia archaeon
ACTGCTTGTACTTTTCTGGATCGAAATCCGTGACTTTGTTCATTTTACTCTCCTGTTGTATCGTTCTATTGAATGATACAATCTTACAATGGTTCTTAAACACTATAAACTTAACGTTTGTAATGCGTGTAAGGAGGGTACCACCACGATTCGTCCGTAAAGTACTTATAAGACAGTAATTAAATAATTATCCAATAAAATATTTATTCCTTGGCTCCCTTGATTTAACTATCTGAAGATTTTGTAACCTGAGCTAACTGTTCTGCTTTGTTATAGGAAGGTCGTGTAGTACTTATCCATAAAAAAAGCGTGCTTATGAGTTTGAAGCGGAAATCTCTCAAGACAGAACATCAGTAGGAAAGATCGCTAAGCTTAGCTGCAATTTATTGCTTGGTGAATAAAAGTTTAATAAATATATGGTCGGATAATTATTTAATTATTGTATTATGGACACTTTACGGACGAATCGTGGTGATACCCTTATTATATGTATTTTCAAATTATAACCACAAACTCCTTAAATGCAGAAGAATCAATAATATGATTCAATATAATCATAGATTATCGTAATTAAAGAGGTGTTAATAAACTTATGAAAAAATGGAAAACAGATTGGGGACTGCAAGGCAGGATGTTCTTTACCATGTTTTTGCTGTTTTTAGTGTATATGTTTTTCCTGGTATTTTTATCATACCAGGGCGTGGGGATGTATGGAATGCTCATCTTCATAGGTGTATTCATGTTCCTCCAGTTTTTCATGTCAGATAAACTGGTTCTGTGGAGTATGAAAGCCAGGATAGTATCTGAAAGTGAAGAACCAAAACTTCATGAAACTATCACACGGTTGTGCGCTATAGCTGATTTGCCAAAACCAAAAGTAGCTGTAGTCCAGAGCTCAGTGCCAAATGCCTTTGCAACAGGCCGAAGCCAAAAAAAAGCTGTAGTAGCTGTTACTACTGGTATTATGCACACTCTTAACCAGAGTGAACTGGAAGCAGTGCTTGCCCACGAACTGAGCCATGTAAAGAACCGGGATGTCATGATAATGACCATTGCAGGCTTTTTGTCAACTGTGGCTTTCTTCCTTGTTCGGTATCTTCTGTTCTTTGGGGGAGGAAGCAGGAATAGAGAATCAGGTGGCATTATGGCTGCATGGTTTGTATCTATTCTAGTCTGGATAATCAGTTTAATACTTATCAGGACACTTTCCAGGTATCGTGAATATTCAGCAGACAGAGGAGCTGCCCTTATTACAGGTACACCTTCCCATCTGGCGTCTGCTCTAATGAAGATAAGCGGCATTATGCCCAGGATACCAAAGGATGACCTTAGAAAAGTGGAAGGTATGAATGCTTTCTTTATCATTCCTGCCATATCGGGATCGTCTCTAATGAGCCTGTTCTCAACCCATCCATCTGTAGAGAAACGTATTGCAGCACTGGAGAATCTGGAGAAAGAGCTGGAGCGTTAAATGGGATTTCTGGATGCTTTATTGGGGAGGAGCAAACTCCCCAAAGCCAAGACAGATAGACTTTTTGCCATTTCTACTGCCAGTATTACCCTGGATGCTAATCTGGGACTAAAACCCCATGGGTCTGCAGGTATTTGTTTTAAACCTATGGAATCTTCCAGGTATGCTGCTGCACGTTTAGAGATAGAGGAACTCCTTATTTATAGCTGTAAGGAGACGGGTACAGATTATAAGGTACAGAAGGATGAATTCAATTATCTATGGGTAATACTGAAAGACCCAGACTTTGAGGACCTGGTCACTAACATCCATCTGATTACCCAAACCTTGATCGAGCATGGTTTCAGTGAACAGTTATTATGCGCCATTTACCGTTTTGAGGGTGAAAGTAAAGTCTACTGGATATACAATTATAAACAGGGAACTTACTATCCCTTCGCACCCAAAAGTAACCACAACAGGGACAATAACCTGGAATTCAGGCTCAGGTCAGTAATGGACAGCGAGCTGCCTATTGAAAAAAATGTGGAAAAATGGTATCCCCTCTGGGGGATTCCCATTTAATTTGACTTTCTAATCCCCTATAAGCCCATCACCACTGAATATTTCGGTGGCTTCTTCCAGCGTCATCTCTTCTGGCGGCACAATAAGGTCGGATTCCACGATCTCTGCATCATCGAGAGGCATGCCCTTCTCTTTAACAGTGGCAATAAGTTTGCAGAGTTCTGATCTGAAGCCGCTTTCATTTTCTTTTCCCAAGTAATCCACTATTTTGTTGTCAATTAAATTCAGTTCATCCAGTAAACTACTGGACACTTTATATTGTCCTTCTCCCATTATCCTGACAATCATTTCCCCACCTCCTCCTTCAGTGATGCCAGCTCGGATTCAATATTACTTGTTGCACTGATCTTAGCTAGCTCTTTTTCGATATCATCCTCTTTTCCGGTAAAGTCTTCCAGCGTACCCTGTTCAAGAAGTTCGTCCAGTGCAGCAGAGCGTGCTTTCATATTATCAGTTTTCTCCTCAGCTCTTTGTATTGCCAGTCCCACATCTGCCATTTCTTCGCTAATACCTGTTACCGATTCAGTGATCTTGACCTGGGCTTCTGCTGCTGAGTACTGGGCCTTGATGGTCTCTTTCTTGGTCCTGAAAGACTCGACCTTGGCAGACAGTCTTTTCTCTGTGGCCTGGAGTTTTTCCTGGTCTTTATTAAGCCCCTCGATCTGTTCTTCAAGGCTCTGGACCTGGCTTTGCAGGCCGTTTTTCCTCTCCAGGGCCAGGCGTGCCAGGTCTTCCCTGTCGGCCTTGACAGCGTCTCGAGCCTGGGAGTCCAGTTTGTCGATATTCTGTAGAAGTTTACCCTTCTGCAATTCCAGCCGTTTCTTGGATGTTGTAACTTCAGCTACACCCCTTTTTACATTCTGTAATAATTCAAGCTGCTTCTCGTAGGAATAATCCAGGGTTTCCCTTGGATCTTCCATTTTATTAACTAACTTATTCATTTTTGCTTTTACTACGGTCCCCATTCGATTCAATAAACCCATATTATCTACTCCTAGCTTTTAATTTTTTAATTTTATAATTTTAAGAATTCTCAATAATTACTAATGATACTAAATCATATAAATAATCTATATAAACTTCTCTAACAATATAAAAGAAAAAAAATATGGTGATCTCAGTTGCGTGGAAAAATATTTAGACAGGATGTGCAAATGTTTGCATTTTTCGGATTTATGCTTCTTGCATTTTTCTATTTAAGTTATACTAAAACACTTGGAAGTCAATGGCAGATCAATTCCATGGTACTGTTTTTGATATTAGCTGGTATGCTGGTGTTATCTGCCACCGAGATACCTATATACCGAATTCGGACAAAAAAACCAGATTTTTCGGATGATGAGAAAGCGCTTTTAAGCGAATTCTATTCAGTCCCGGTAGCAGAAGAGCTTGAAATAGACAATGAACTCGTGTTTAATTCATCCATCACCTTAAATGTAGGGGGTTTTATTCTGCCTCTGATACTGGCTGCCTATGTGGCAGTAAATGAAACATTAAAAAGTCCGATTTTTGCATCTCTTGAGATTCTTTTGATAATTCTTGTTCTAACTCACCTGCTAACTGAATTCAAAAGCGGGGTCGGAATAGTAATCCCTGATTATATCGGTCTGCTTGCTATCCCATTTGCTTTAATCCTGGAACCTGAAAATGTTGCATCTATTGTGCTTGTTTCAGGTGTGTTTGGCATTCTGATTGGGATCGTAACATCTCTATTTAATATAAACGAGAATACCAAAGGAAGCGCCTTTATAAATCTGGGTGGTGTGGGTAACTTCAAAGCTATATATATTACAGTATTGGTAGCATCATTGTTGAGTTATGCACCTGTATAAAGATTTATATCCTAACATAAAACGCGGCTTCACCCAACTCTTCTTCAATACGCATGAGCTGGTTGTATTTTGCTGTGCGTTCGCTTCTGGCCGGTGCTCCAGTCTTTATCATTTCTGCACCCAGAGCCACAGATATATCTGATATTGTATTATCTTCAGTTTCTGCAGAACGGTGACTTACTATTACGCTGTAACCGTTTCGCTGTGCAGTAGTAGCAGCATCAAATGCTTCACTAATACTACCTATCTGGTTCACTTTTAGCAGTAAGGAATTGCATGCACCCATTTCAATACCATGGTTGAGGCGTTCTACGTTTGTAACAAAAAGATCATCCCCTACGATGATTGTATCTGGCAGTTCCATGGTGAGGGCAGCGAAATCATCAAATGCCTCTTCATGGAAAGCATCTTCAATAAGTATTATCGGGTATGTATGTACCAGGTCGACATAATAATCTAATAATTCAATACTTGTTAATTCTCCTTCATCGATATGGTAAATACCATCTTCGTAAAATGAAGAAGCTGCAGCATCAATACCTATGGTAATATCATCTTCAGTGTACCCTGCTTCTTCAATGGCTTCTAAAATTGCATCTAATGCATCACTTGTTTGGTTTATTGGAGGTGCATATCCACCTTCATATCCTACATTGGTTGCACTACTTCCATATTTCTTATTAAGTACATCACCTAAAGCATGATAGGTCTCAGCTGCCCATCTTATTGCTTCATGAAAGGTCTCTGCTCCTTTTGGCTGGATCATGAATTCCTGGATCGCAAGATCATTACCTGCATGCTGGCCGCCATTAAGTACATTAAGGGTAGGTACAGGTAGTGTAAATGAATTGGTTCCTCCCAGATATTGATATAATGGTATTTTTAAGGAATCGGCTGCTGCTCTGGCAACTGCCATACTTACACCTAAGATAGCATTAGCACCCAGATTGGATTTGGAATCAGTGCCATCAAGTTCGATCATGGTCAGATCGATCTCCCGCTGGAGCCTGACATCCATGTCTATAATCTCCGGGCCAAGAATCGAATTCACATTGTGGACGGCAGTTAATACTCCCTTTCCTCGATAACGCTTATCTTTATCTCTGAGTTCAAGGGCTTCGTTTGAACCTGTAGATGCACCACTTGGAACACTGGCTCTGCCGAAACCCCTGGATCTGGTATCATTGCAATATGTTGAAACATCTACCTCTACAGTTGGATTGCCCCTGGAATCCAGGATTTCCCT
>DATKUV010000009.1:0-9070 GCA_035530415.1 Candidatus Nanoarchaeia archaeon
AATTTAATTTTCATTCTATCATACCATCCCTGATCTTAATAATTCGGTTACACATTGCTGCAATATCATGTTCATGGGTGACCATTGCAATTGTTTTTCCTTCAGAATTAAGTGTTTTGAAAATGTCCATGATCTCATCTCCTGTTTTTGTATCAAGATTTCCAGTGGGTTCATCTGCCAAAATTATATCTGGTTTATTGACCAGTGCCCTGGCTATGGCAACCCTCTGTCGCTGTCCTCCCGAGAGCTCAGGCGGTTTGTGTTTCATGCGGTCCTTTAATCCAAGTTGTTCTAACAGTTCCATTGCCCTGGCTTTTCGCATGGCTTTGGGGATATTCTGATATATCATGGGTAGCTCCACGTTTTTTAATGCATCAAATCTTGAGATAAGATTGAATGTCTGGAATACAAAACCGATCTTTTTTCCTCTTATTCTGGCAAGTTCCATATCTGACAGTTCTGAGGTATCCACGCCATCAATAAAATATTTTCCGTTGGTGGGCCGGTCCAGGCAGCCAATAAGGTTCATTAACGTGGTCTTACCACTTCCCGATGGCCCCATGATGGCTACGAAATCCCCGGATTTGATTGAGATATTGATATTTTTTAGGATCGGAATATCTAATTTTCCCAGGTGATATGTCTTGTCTACATTCTGTATTGTCAAAACATCTTTCATTTGTACTCCATTTTTTTATTAGTATTGACCTCTAACCTGTTTTCATATATCTAATAATTTCGCCAATAGCAGGTCGCTTTCCATACATCAGCAGTCCTACCCTGAACAATCTGGCAGAAGCCAGTATCACGAAATATACAGACACCATCAAGATCAATAAGCTGATTGCGATCTGGTAGAGTGGTACATCAGAAACGCCCATGCGTATCAACATAGCAACAGGAGATGTTAATGGGAACATGGAAAAGAACATTGATAACTTACCATCTGGTTCGGTGATCAATACCTGCATGAACAATATGGGTGCTATAGCCGGGAAAGTGAAGATCGGAATAAGCTGCTGGCTTTCACGCATTGAACCGCTCATTGCTCCCACTGCTCCCATCATACTGGCAAATAACAAAAATCCAAGTATAAAATATGCCAGTGATAGGATCAATAATAAGGGATTGATAGATAAAGCAAAAACATATATCAATCCGGCAAAGCCAACTGACAGCCAGATCGCTATTTGCAGCAGTCCTACTGATCCCAGTCCAACGATCTTTCCTGTAAGCAATTCCATGGGAGTTACTGAGGATAACAGTATCTCGATTATCCGGCTCTCTTTTTCTTCTGCCACACTTTGCAGTAAATATCCAGAGGATGTAAAAATAGAAATTATCAGAAGTAATCCGGTTAAATATGGAAGGGCAAAATCTTCCAGCAGATCTGTCAGTCCTTTTTCACTGACCTCGCCTGTGGTCTCAATAGAAAATTGTTTAAAAGTTATAGGATCTTTGACCCGCTTCAAGGTATCTTCATCCACCTTATCCTGTAGCAGGTTGTTTACCATCAATTCAGAAATTTCATCCAGGGGAATGTTTGTCTCTTTTCCCATCACATAAGATTCAACAATTCCGGTCTTGAGATAATCTTGTGGAATGATCAGATATCCTGATAATGTCCCAAATATAAGGTCCTGTTTGGCAGATGCAACATCTGAATAATGTATTAATTTTATGATCTGGTCTTTTCCATTATCCTGGCCATCCAAATCCTGTTTATTTATCGTTCCCGGAATTTCATTTGAAAAGATCATTGATTCCCTTATTGTGATCTCATCAGGGAATTCAAATGAATTTGATCTGTCAATGTAACCAAGGGTCAGATCTTCAGGGGATGATAAACCTGTAAGCAATAATGGAACTAATATGATGAGAATAAAAAAAAGCGGAAAGCCTAATGTCATTAATATGAATTCTTTTCTCTTTACAATTTTCAAAAACTCGTATTTTGCTACCATTATGGATTTATTCAACTGGTAACCCCCTTAACAATGTTAATGAAGATCTCATTCAGGGACGGGGTCGATTGTTCAATACGCTTGATTCTGACTCTCTTTACAATATCTTCAATAAGAGACTGGATATCATGCCCATTTTTTAAAAATATCTCAACATATGTCCCATGACTGATGATATTTTCAATCAGGTCAATTTCGTTAAGTGAGCTAAAATCACCTTCAAATTCCAGGAAAATGGAATTATTCCGGTGTTCATTCTTGATATCCCCGACCTTCCCATGCAGGACGATCATACCTTTATTGATCATCAGTATGCGATCGCACATAACTTCTGCCTGTTCCATCATATGAGTGGAGAGTATGATGGTCTTGCCAGCTTTTTTTTGTTCCAGAAGAATGTTCTTGATAAGCTGAGTATTTACCGGGTCAAGACCTGAGAATGGCTCATCCACGACTATAAGATCAGGATTATGAATTATGGTAGCAATGAACTGTATCTTTTGTTGCATCCCCTTGGATAGCTCTTCGATCTTTTTGTCTTTATGCTCCAGCATTTCAATTGACTGCAATAGACTTTCAGCATTTTCCAGGGCACGGGTTTTTTTCATTCCTTTAAGCTGGGCCAGATAAACCAGAAGTTCAATGACCCTGGACCTTTTGTAAAGACCACGCTCTTCAGGTAAATAACCGGTCCTGTCTTTTGAATCTGAATCAAGCTTTTTTCCGAATACCTTGATATTTCCCGAATCCGGTTTAATAATATCAAGCATCATCCGTAAAATCGTGGTCTTACCTGCGCCGTTTGGTCCAAGCAGGCCAAATATATCTCCAGGTTTTACTGAAAATGAGATGTCTTCAATGACTTTGTTACTGTTATATGATTTTGTTACATTCTCAAGTTCTATGGTTTCCATTGAGCACCTTTAATGATAATTATATATCAGCGATATCCTCGAAGATAAAAACGTCTTCGATTTTTGATTCCAATATTTTAACAATGTCATATGCAAGTTCTTCCCGGGTCAAATCATATAATACAAAAGTAAATTATACCGTTTGCCACCGAAGGCGATTTAGGTGAGGGGGAAGCACGAATCGGATATACGCTTTTACCTGACGTCCACATTCTTTTTCTCTTGATGATTTGCCCTTGCAAGGAATATGGATTTTGAAGTTGATTAACTTGTCATTATTCAATCTCCTCTTCCATCCAAGAATTGTGATCTGGCCTTTGTAAATTATTCGATGCTGCTTAAATATCATTCTTATCCCACCAGAAGGGCAGGCGACTGCAGGTGTGATGGCCCGAGCCCGCCGCCAGAGCAACCGGGTGCAGGTTGTGGGGTGGAGCGGGAGGCACGGGTGATTGGAGATGTACTTCACCTAACAATTATTGTATCGGTGTATGCGAAGTGTGAGGCGCAGCAGAACATTTGGATGAACACCGAACGCACTAACAGCATACACCATGATGGGTGATGTTTGATTTGATGATTCAACATCTTCATCTTCCGGGATTTCGGACAAATGTTCTAAAAAAGGGGCATAAAAGCGTCACCTTCGAATAACTCCTCACGGATCTCATTTATCTCATCTTCCGTATACTCGTCATTATGACGTATCTCATTATACCTTACCATTTTTTCCATAAGTTCAGGTTTTATATTTAGCATTTCGTTCTTTAGTGATTTGTATCCAGATACTACTTTTTGTTTTACCAGATATCTATAGAACTCCAATATGGCTGTATACATTCCATTGAATATTTCATTATCAATATCACCTGTTTTTAAGATGAACTTATGCATGATAGGTTTGAAAGATACTTCCATCCAGACTATATTATCGTTGAAAAAATAGTCGTTATCGTACGATTCCCGAATCAGATCAAATATGTAATTAAGAGAGAATAATATATCATATTTCTCAGCAGGAGTATATTTGGGTTTCTGTACAAGATAAGTTTTGAACGCTTCGATTTTATCACGATTATAAATCCTGACCTGCCTATCATATTCTGCGAAATTATCTTCATCCTCTAATTTATCAAGATATTCATAATCTGTTTTTCTAAGAAGATATGCTTCCCAATTCTTTAGCCGCTTGTTCTTTAGCATTAGCTGTAATGCCTCGTAATTGTTAACCGTGACCTCGTCTTCTTGATCTAACTCAAGTGATTTCTCCAGCATGGTTTTTGCAGTATCCAAATTACCACGGATCATCTCGATCCAGCCCATATTACAGTAAAATTTAGAATTGGAATCATTTAACTCTAATGCCTTTTGTTGAGTCTCAAAAGCTTTCTTCATGTCGCCCAGATAGTAATGACAGTAGCTTATAGAATCGTACACTTTTGCTTTATCGCTTTCGAGCTCCATAAGCTGGTTATAATATTCAATTGCCATTTCAAATCTGATACTTTTTTCAAAAAACTCACCGATGTCATAATAGACATCTATTAATTTTTCTTTAGAAAAATGCGCCTTTAAAGACTGCAGCCCCTTATCTATGGATTCTTTTCCATCCTCATCTTTACCCCCTTGTATATACCTATACCCTAATTCGATTAATACAGGATAATACTCAGGACAAACATCTAGTATCTGATTTAAATAATCTATTCTCTCCTGCCCGACCAAAGGAGCACTTAGAAGAGGTACCATATCCTGGGCAATCAGTCCCGAATACTCCCAATCCGCATTTATCCAAGCATCTGTATTCTCAATACCTCTCTTCTTTCTCATAATAATTCCTCAATATCTGAGTATAGGGATTTATGAAATGTTATCTTTCCTGGAAGTCTGTAAAGAATTTTCTTCGCACGATTCACTTTCATAGGTTGACCATCAGAGGAGATCAATTTTGTCAATTCGGAGTTAGCATTGGCGAACGCGGTGGTGGATGGTATTAGCTTGAACAAAATGAAGTTTCCGTTGATGTCGTTGAGCTGGGCCAGATGTATTCCCTTAATCGGCATGTTCCTGGTTGCGTGGTATACAAACCCTATAGGGAAACCACCGTAGTACGGTATGTTGTGATTATCGAAAAATACTACGACTCCTCCAATCAGACTTGCTTTTTTATAGCACTTGGCCAGTTCGTCCACGAAACACTCGCATTCATCTTCGCCAAGGAGTTTATAGAAGTTATTAATATCGTCCTTCAAGGGCGGTTTAGGCACGTTCAGGAGAACTGCGAGATCGTTCAAGTCCATTTCATTTAGCTGATAAGGTGCGTCCACATCATTGATGGTCATCCATGCCTGTGTGTAAGCGAAGTTTAGCGGCGAGAACTTAAGTTCCTGATCAGATATTTTTGAGATATTTTAAACTCTGGAAAAATTACAGCAAACCGTAGCACAACGATTTGTCTAATGAAGATGTTACGAAATGTTCGTTTTCATCACTTTTCCGACAATCTCGAAAGGGTTGTATGATGAAAAATCAATTTTTCTTAATAGTGCTTACTGGAATTACATTCTGGTTTATCCACTCCAGATAATCAGTCAGGCCACCATCTATACTGAATGAAATTATACAGGGTACGGTATAACTATGTATCTCTCTTACCGTTTTTTTGATATTTTCGATCTGCTCGCAGGTCGTTTTTACGATCATTGCCACTTCATCGTCTTCATGGACACCGTCCCATCGATAAATAGATGTGATCGGAAACATATTAACACATGCGGCAAGCTTCATTTCCACCAGTGTATTTGCAATCTGTTTTGCTTCTTCCATTGTGCCTGCAGTGATATATACTATTGAAAACATGATAATCCCTGTTAAAGTATATGAATAAGTTTAAAAATCTTATGTTACGTAATGTATAACCCAGCGGAGAACAAGATTAGTGGCAGAAATAAATCCCTTGATATCTTTTATTGAATCATATTGGAAAATATTATTGATTATTGCCATTTATTGGCAGGTTATAATATTTTTAAAACAAAATGGAATACTTGAGAAGTATAATATTACGAATCATGGTCCTTTATTAATGATACGTACCACCAGGGGACTGAAATTCCTTGAATGGATTGCCAAGATAAAGGTTTTCTGGAAGGTATTTGCTGATATTGGCATTCCATTGATGCTAATCGGTATGTTCCTGATGTTCGGTTTGATTATTTTATCAGACATCACAATAATTACTCAAATACAACAGCAGACGTTGGCACCACCCAGTCAGATCCATGAAGCAAGGAATATCTTTCTTATACCTGGCATAAACGAATTCATACCTTTGGTTTGGGGAATGATCGGGTTGATAGTTACGCTTGTGGTCCATGAATTTTCACATGCCATTCTTTGCAGGGTAGAAAATATTAGAGTAAAATCCATGGGAATTATTATGGTAGTCTTTCCCATTGGAGGATTTGCTGAACCTGATGAAGAACAACTATTTGGGATAAAAGAGGGGACTGAAGATTCAGATGTCAAACAAACCGGAAAACCGACACAAGCAAATCGAAGACAGCGGGTCAGGATATTATCTGCGGGTGTGATGGCAAATTTTGTGACCGCCCTGGTAGCTTTTGCATTATTCTTCATTGTAATTGGAAACATTGCACCAGTCAGTAATGTCATGATTACTGACGTCATCCCTAACTCTCCGGCTGATATAGCCGGATTGACAGATATGACACTCATTACTCACGTGAATGGTAATAAAATAGAGAATGCATCCCAGTTCTATAATTATGTTGATATTATACGTCCTGATGAAAATATTAAATTGAAGATAAAAAAAGATCACACGATTCAAGAAGTCGTAATTAGTCCAAACAAGGCTCTAAACAGGACATTAAGTGGAGTGAAAATTGAGGAAATCACCCCCGGTATGCCTTCTGAAAAATCCGGACTAATGGCTGGAATGTTAATTGTGGGGATTGATGAGGTATCCATTTCAAATTCTGCCGAATTTATGCAATTCATGTCAAATACCATTTCCGGACAGGAGATTCTAATTCACACTTTAGTGGCAAATGAGATGATAAATTACAGTGTTACACTCACTGATCATCCAATGGGAGATACAAACGGTTATATTGGTATTACTTCTTCGACTGCCATAATATCACCATCCATCGGAGTTTCTGTAGGAGAATTCATGGCAAAAGAACTGCTTGACATCCTGCAGTTAATACCTTCGTTAATGTTAACAGGAATATTTGGCTGGGTCCTACTTTTGGTCCTTCCTTTTCCTAATCCATTTATTGGAAGTTTTCAGGGATTTAGTGGCACTCTTGCTCTATTCTATGAACCCATTGGTTGGGCTGTTCCGCTGGGCGAGGGAGTATTCTGGATCGCTAATTCTTTGCTCTGGATAGGTTGGCTAAATTTCTATGTAGGTTTGTTCAACTGTCTTCCAATGCTACCCCTTGATGGAGGGCATGTGTTCAAAGATGTTATTCATACAGTATTGGAAAAATTATTCGGTAAAGGTGAAAGAATGGGTGAGATAGCGGGAAAAATAGCCACAGGTTTTGCTTTACTTATACTGGCTTCAATTGTGTTTATGATCCTTGCCCCGTATGTTGTACAACTACTATAAAAAATAATAAACAAAGTTATTAAATAAAAACAATACATTTTAACAAAAAATATATTTATTTTTGATTAAAATTAAGTGGTGAATATGGATTTTGGTATTAATAAAAATGAGAATTCCCTTTTAACTACAGGTGTTGCGGGTCTTGATATTCAATTAGGGGGAGGGATACCTCCCGGAACTACGTTATTAATTTTAGCAGAATCTGGTGCAGGAGCAGAGATTTTCACTAAGCAATTCTTATATGGTGGACTTGAAAACGGTGAGGACGGATATTATTTTTCATCTGACCATTCAATTTCTGAGATCAAAAAGGATATGAAACAATTTGGATGGGATATTGAAAAACATGAACAAACAGGAAAAGCCCATTTTATTGATGCATATAATTCCAGGTTTTTTAATGTATTTCCGTCAGAATTGAGAAATAAGATTTCGGCTAAAGATTTTCTAAAGCAGGGAACTGATCAATTTAACCAATTAAAATCCGCTGTAATTCAAAACAATGGGACAAAATATCGTATGGTTATTGATTCCATATCATACTTCCTCAGTGCATATGACATGAACAGTGTTATAGAAGTCATAGAATTAATGTCTTCTATCGGCAAACTCAGCGGTGGATTACACCTCATTTTGGTTGTAAATGGTTTGCACGATGAGATCACTATCAATACTATGAAACACCTGGCAGATGGTGTAATTGAGTTATATGTAAAAGATAGAGCCTCTCAGATCGAACGTGGTCTGTTGATCAGGAAGATGCGAGGTCTGATCGTACCAAACAAGTCGATCAGTTTTGATATAACTCACAAAGGAATTGAACTGGAAACCACTACAAGGGTGCTGTAAAGCAGAAGTTAAATAAATTCTCCCTGTATGGATACGACTTCTTTACTATCCCTGGCTTTTGAATAAGCCTCCAATGGTTCATAGTTTAGCTCAAGAAACGTGTGACCCCATTTGAACTTGTTAAGAATCTCTTCTGCCTGTTTTTTATAATTTATAATATATAATGCTGCTGCAAATGCTTCAACCGTCCCTAATTTGAAAGGTTTACCGAAATTCACTGGATTTGCAGCTACAAGATATGGAAGTGCCCTGTGTTTAAGTCTTAATTTTTGTAAACTGGGGAAGACCAGTTCCACTTCTTTCCATGAACAGTCCAGAACTATAATACCCCGGTTAAAATCATCAGCAGGGGAAAGGGCTTGAACTGCCATTGGGTCCAATAGTATTGCACCAGACGGAAGTTTATTCGCCTTTCGATGTAATTGAGCCAATCCGAACCGGGCCAGTTTCTTGCCAGTACATTTCTTTGGATCACATTGGTTTGCATGATATAGATGAAGAGGGATGTTGTTAGCAACAATCATAACATTCAGGGCATTTTTATTATATCATTTATTTTCCAAAATTGTTCTTTAACAAATTCTGTGAAGTAGATCTTATCAGGATTCTTAAGTTCAAAAGAGTCTACCAATTCTCCGTTTTTATCAACAGCAATATTATTTACCATATTAATCCACCTGCATTATAAATTACTTTTATAA
>DATKUV010000010.1:0-2442 GCA_035530415.1 Candidatus Nanoarchaeia archaeon
GAATCTGCACATGCCAGTTCACCGCGGCAAAGATCCTTATCCACCGAGGTATGGTCCTCACCTGATCGTAATGCATCCCAGGCGCATACCTCTATGCAATCGCCGCAGTTGATACATTTCTCAGGATCAATTGTGGGCTGGCCTACAATATGAACCTGGGTCTTGCCTTTTTTATCCAGACAACCCATGCCCAGGTTCTTCACAGCACCACCAAACCCTGAGCCCGGGTGTCCCTTCCCATGGGATAATACTATCATGGAATCTGCTTGTGCAATAGCTGATGCCACGGTGATCTCATCCACCACTTCACCGCCTATGGATACGGTTACTGCATCATCTCCAGTCAGCCCGTCAGCTACTATGAGCGGGGCGTTCATGCTGGCCTGGGTAAAACCGTTCATAGCTGCAGCCCACAGCAGTTCAGCCGCATTCAGTTTCATCCCTTTATACAACGTAGTGGTATCTGTGACAAACGGGATACCACCTGCTTTACGTACCATATCCACCACGGTGCGTACCAGTACTGGCCTTATGTAAGTGGTATTCCCATATTCACCTGTATGTATCTTGACAGCAACGATGTCGCCCTCCCGGACTGGCGAGATATGCCGGAATAATTCCATTATCTGTTCAGGTTGGGTGCAGTTAGGACCTACCTCTTCCACTCCTTTGAAAAAAACTTGACTTGGCATGACATCAGTTAATAACGTATTGATAGATGAAAAATATTCTTAACATCATATTTTGTATACAATAGAAAAGATTAAAACGATTATTATTATCTAATTGTAAGTTTCTTATAAAAAAGGAAGTGATTAATCCAAAAATGAAAAAAAAGAAGAACCTTGATACTACAACTGGCTGGAAAAACCAAAACTCAAAAGACCTTTACGGGATCGATGACTGGGGGGATGGATATTTTGGCATTAATCGCAAAGGTAACCTGACGGTAAAACCTGATAAAGGCAAATCCCAAATAGAGATTCTTCAGGTCATAGAATATTTAAAGAAAAACAAGATTAATACCCCCGTACTTCTCCGTTTTCCACAGATACTGGAGAACAGGATATGCGAACTTTACGAATCATTTGATCGGTCAATCAATGAATTTGGCTATCAGGCCACCTATAAAGGTGTATTCCCCTTAAAGGTCAACCAGCGAAAGGATGTGATTGATGAGATTGTACGGGTCGGGAAAAAGTACAACTATGGGTTGGAAGCAGGGAGCAAACCCGAACTGATCGAGAGTTTATTCTTCAAACTTAATCCTGAATCATTGCTGGTCTGCAATGGTTATAAGGACAAACATTATATCAGGACTGCCCTCCAGGCTTCGCTTCTCAAGAATAATATCATACTTGTTATCGACCAGTTGGACGAGATCCACGATATCATCAGGATCTCTAAAAAACTAAATGCTAATCCATGTTTAGGTATCAGGCTAAGGTTATATTCAAAAGGAAGCGGAAAATGGGTGGAATCCGGGGGTGAAGGTTCAAAGTTCGGCCTGACTACAGGCGAATTGCTGACTGCACTGGATATACTTGCCAGGCATAATATGGTACCCAATCTTAAGATGCTGCATTTCCACATCGGTTCACAGATCACAGAAGTCAGAAGGATCCAAAATGCGGTCAAGGAAGCTTCCAGGATATATGCAAAAGTAAAGAGAATGGTCCCCGCCCTTGAATATTTCAATATCGGAGGGGGACTTGGTGTGGATTATGACGGCAGCAAAACATCTTCTGACGCCAGTGCCAATTATTCCATGCAGGAATATACCAACAACGTGGTTTTCACTTTAAAGGAGATCTGCGATGAAGAAGGTATAGATCACCCTACCATTGTGACCGAAAGCGGGAGGGCAATTGCAGTTTACCATTCAATGCTGATCACCAATCTTGCCTATGAAAAATCCGTTATCTATGACTGGAATGTTGAAGTTAATGAAGATAACCCCAATGTTCTCCTGAAGTTCTATAGCTGTTTTAATGAAATAACAGTAAAGAATTACCGTGAATTATACCACGACAGTCTGGAATATAAAGATGAACTTATCAATATGTTCAATCTTGGCCAGCTGGGTCTGGAAGATAAAGCTAAGGGAGAATCCCTGTTCTACAAGATCTGCCAGAAAATACACAGGTATATTCAGCAGACAGAGGATGAATCAGAAGAGTTTGATAATGTAAGGAAATTGATGTCAAAAAGGTATATCGGCAACTTTTCATTATTCCAGAGCATGCCTGACTTCTGGGCTATAGACCAGCTATTTCCAATTGTGCCTATCCAGAAATTGAACAAAGAACCTGAGAATTACGGTACCATACTGGATATGACCTGTGATTCGGATGGTGAGATAGATAAATTCGTGGATATTAAGGATGTCAAGGAACTACTTGAACTGCATTCACTTGACAATCAGCCCTATTATGTGGCAGT
>DATKUV010000011.1:0-6092 GCA_035530415.1 Candidatus Nanoarchaeia archaeon
GTATTTATCTCGCTCCAGAAGAACGAAACAATATCAAATCCCATCTGCCATTCTCTGCTGCATGAAGGGCAGGAAAGATCTATCAGCATATCTGCTTGAGGATCTGCTTTTGCGATCCGGTCTGAAATTTCATTCATCACCTCAGCAGGCAGAGCGTCAACAGAAATTTCTTTTTTCTCACTTGTATCACATATTGATAGAATACAGCGGTCATATATCATCAGTCTGGCAGCAGCCAGATCTATGGTTTCATCCAAAAAATCGATGTCTGTACTGTCTGGCAAACGAAATATTACTTCATATCTATCAATTGTTGTTGTCAGTTCTTTTGGTCCGATCTTTTTGTCTACCAGGATGTCAGCGACTTTCATTGTTAATTCCAGTTGTTCACCACATTTTGCACAGGTAGCTATTCCGTTTAAGAGCTGTCCAAAGGTCTTCTCACGCAGGGTCAACAAAAGAGCATCCCGGTGGCCGATGCTGAGTTTCGCAAGCTCATCTATTGATTTTTCCGGGCAGGAGGCAGCCAGAAGTAAAAGAGCTTGCCAGGCTAATGTCTGACGTCTCCCCTGTTCCCAGATGTTCAATAATTCCAAAGCAGAAAGGTTATTCATGCTTTACTATCAGGCTGGTTCTGAGAAACTTGGTTCAGCAGGCTCACCCACCTCGTAATCACGTTCCCAGCCCTCATTTTCAAGTTTTATTGACTGGATTGCCACTGCATTAGCATTGGCATCGAGGTCAGGAAGTGACGTGAATTCTGATACCCAGCAGCGATAGACCTTATATGCAATAGCTAGTTGACCAGCTTCATTATAGACCTCAATAATAATATCTTTGCGGAAATCCTTAAGTGAGACTTCAGCACCCAAGCCGGAACCATAATTCCATATCTTATTTGCCCATTTTTCAAATTCCGTGTCATGGGTTACCCCACGTTCAAGAGAAATTGCCTCATATTCACTTTTTCCAGGCGATTTGCGGCTGCTGCTGGGGTCACCACCTTCTCTGTGTTTTACGACCTCTGTAGTTCTTTTCAGGCTACCGATTTTACTTACTCCTGCAACGTAGCGCCCATCCCATTTTACTCTGAACTTAAAGTTCTTGTATGGGTCAAAACGTTGTGCGTTTACACTAAATTGTAC
The DNA here is from genome assembly GCA_035530415.1 of Candidatus Nanoarchaeia archaeon. Taxonomy (GTDB): domain Archaea; phylum Halobacteriota; class Methanosarcinia; order Methanosarcinales; family Methanocomedenaceae; genus Kmv04. The sequence goes on from DATKUV010000011.1 coordinate 1,146, forward strand.
CATATTGATTCACCTCTCAGGTTTGTATATCACCGGCTATCTGCTGGATCTTTATTATCACGAATTCTGCAGGTTTAAGTGGCGCAAACCCGATAACAATGTTGACAATACCCAGATTCCGGTCATTCTGGGTCGTTGTCTCTTTATCACATTTGACAAAGTAGGCTTCCCGTGGTGTACTGCCCTGGAAGGCACCCTGACGGAAAAGATTGTGCATGAATGCTCCTACATTTAGCCGGATCTGTGCCCACAGGGGTTCATCATTAGGCTCAAAGACAACCCATTGCGTGCCCCGATATAGACTCTCTTCAATATACAGGGCAAGACGCCGGATTGGGATGTATTTCCATTCAGATGCAAGGCGGTCATCTCCCTTCAGGGTGCGCGAACCCCAGACAACAGGACCAATGGCCGGCATTGACCGCAGGCAATTGATGCCAAGAGGATTCAGTTCGCCATTTTCCATGTCTGTCAGAGGCACGCTCAATTGTGGTACTCCTACAAGGCTTGCTTCCAGTCCGGCAGGAGCTTTCCATACCCCTCGCTGCGCATCAGTACGGGAAAAGATACCTGCCACTGCACCGCATGGCACGAAATCTTCCATTTGATTGCTATGCTGTGGGTTTGGTTGTTTAAGGCGCGGGAAAAATACTGCTGCATTCTTACTTTTTGTTCCAATTCCGGAGATCCCGCTTTTTGCATTGTCCTTGCTGCTCCAGCCATGGGGTGAATCAACAATGAACATGGCACGCCGCTTTTCACAGTATGATGCCGCTGTGCCCACCAGAGTACTTTCTATACTATCAGTAGTTTCATGAGGCGGGATACATAAAATGTTGAAAAGATCAGCTTTCTCCAGGGCATACAGACCTTTTTTGGCGCCTTCATTTCCGGTTCCTGTGAAGTTTGATTCTTTTAATTTCTGACCATCAGAAGCTTTGTTCGGTTCATCTACTGGGTCTGATGCATTATCATCTTCCCAAATACTCTTGCCTGAAGCAGGATCTGTGTGCTCGGAGGGAAATATGAGATCTTTAACTCGCATCAGGTTAGATCTGTTCTCGAGTACCTTGTCCACCCTTTGCGGACTATCTTTAATGGTAACATTTCTGAACTGTTCAGTTTCCCCGGTTTTTGTGTCTCGGATCGTTAAATTGAAAAGATCTGTTTTCACTAGTTCGAAATCTAACGCTTTATCTTCTGACACATCATAATCGATTCGGGCACGCAGGTTATTACCCCAGGCACCCGGATATGCGGCTTCGAGTGTCAGTCCGTTGGCGTTTATTTCTGCAATTTCAGGCAGAGCACCCGGACCTTCGTCTTTCTGGAAAAGACGAACAATAATGGCCTGGCTGCCGCCGTTTAAATAAAAGTCCCGAATTGCAAAGCTCATTGGACTTTTAAGCCACAGTCCTCCATAAATGCGCTCATAGTCCCCATAACTATTGATGGTTATCGTTTCATCTACAGGTCCTCTGAGTGCACGTCCCATAAAGGCTGTAACTGAGGTTGCCACCCCTACGATCGTACGCACTCCACTTGGTATTTCTTCAATATATACACCCGGATAACTTATTGCTACTGGCATATCAATTTCTCCTTTAAACTTCTTACTCTTAAAATAATTACAATGGCGAAGTGGCCATCCTGCCCACAAGGATTTCAATAGAAACAGGAGTTAAAAATTTATTTGTAAACACTAACTTTTCAGGTGGCTCTGTGAGCAACTCTACCGCACCATTGCCAATAAAGACCTGCAGTGCATCCAGTTCTATGATTGTTGTCAGTTCATTGACCTTATAAGTCAGCTTTTCAACATCACTACTGTATGTATCAGATTTGATAAGTAGAAATTGAACTTTGTCAGCCCCTCCTGGCTGGATCTCCACTTCTTTGTCTGTAGTGTCTGCTTCAATGGTAACTTCGATCTTGTCATAGGCTTCAATTTCTTTAGTATCAGAAGCCATCACTTTTGGCCCTCCGATAACCTGTATATTCAAACTCCAATTGATACTTTCAGTCATAGTTATCCTCCTTTTCGTTTATTGATGAGATCCCAACACACGATATTTTATTCCACAGTGGTTGACGAGAAAAAAACACGATTTCAATTATGGTTTATTAAAACTAAATTTAAGGGCCATTGATTTATAACCTGCAAAGAGCAGTCTGAAAAATGTCCTGATCGTTCAGATTATTCCTGGATTTTAATCGATCAATTTCCACCAGGAACCTCTCGAAAGTTCCATAATCCATTTGATATTTCTTTGCAAATCTGATCGCTAAACTTTTCAGTTCTTTCTTTGAAGAATATTTCTTGGGTTTTTCACCATCTATGAAATTAAAAATCCGGCCACATTTTGTATGACCAAATGTAGGTGTTGAAGGATTGGCCGATGTTTTTATAAAATCTTTAAAAATTTCCTTTGTGATAAATTCACCACATTCACATAGAATCATAACCCCACTCCACATTTTATATTTAATTAGAATACTCTATATCTAAAAGAGTTTCATTGCACAATTGCTCACTCCTTGAATTAAGAATTCCTAAACCTCACCATTTATTATTTGAAAGCTTAAACTATTTATAATTTCTGTAAAATCGAGACCGTTACAATTCGTGTTGGTGAAATTTAATATATTGATTTTTCTCTCGATCTAACTATGTACACTTTTGTAAATTTGGTGCCTGAGTATTATAGAGATTGTCGGAAAAGTACCTAAAAAGTGCCAAATTTGAAACTTTCAAAATTATTGTTGCAATAAAATCACCTTGCTGCGCCATGTGGAGTTTAGACAATAAAGCTGAAATATTCACAAAATGGACTTTTCCGACAATCTCAAGAATAGATATCAATCAAAATAGTGTGAAGATAAATGATTTCATCATTTTACATATTATCCTGGACATAATAATCTTTAATTACCAGGACATAGAATACAGACCCCTTGACATGAGGATTTTCAAATGACTGATGAAGACGATAACAAAGACTATATGGAGATAAAGATGAGCGGCGGCTGGTTTATGACAATAACAAAGGCAACCAGTGAGAGATTTGATAATGAATATGTAGAGATTGCAAAGGAACGAAGCAATCAGAAAAAAGCTCGATTCAATTTGAATCCAAAATATACAAGAAAGCTTGGAGAAGCTCTGATCAAATTTGCAGATGCAAATGATCTATAATATATTCATAAAATGTTAGTTTCTCTCTTTCATTACCCACATAAATGCCACAAAAAAAACAATTCACCCATTTGGATACAGATTCCCGATAACAATAATCATGCTGAAAACCTGATGGGAATCGTCGGGCAGATTTTAATCGTTATTTTCCAGCTTTATCCAGTGCCTGGTTCGCCAGTTCATCAATTTTCTGGACCCGCTTATCAGTCCTGCGAACATGGGTGTGTTTTACTGACTTGAAATCTTTTATTTTTAAGGATACTTTATCAAAAAGCGGTTTGAGATTCTCAGCCCGTACCTTATACTGCCCTTTCAACTGCCTGGTCAGCAGTTCGCTGTCCGAGTAATGCTCTATTTCATCATTTGTGTAATGGGTTGCTTTGTCCAGGGCAGACATTAGTGCACGATACTCTGCTTCGTTATTTGTACCTTTCCCGATATATTCGGAACGTTCTTCAATTACATTCCAGTTTGAATCATAGATCCCGTATCCTATAGCAGATGGTCCGGGATTTCCCCTTGAAGCCCCATCAGTGACGATATAGATTTTCTTGAACTTTGGCATATTCATCTTTACCTTATTGGAATTATTTATTATTAACTGTATAAAAGATATATCATTTAGAATCATAATTAAATGTTAACAAATATCGAGGTTTATTATTTGTTTTGCATGAATCTGGACACTCAAATTATCGCCAGGAGATCACTGCTCTATTAGACTATTTTCTTAAACGAAGGTTTTTTAATTCCAAAACAATAAGTAGAGCATTCTCACAATGCTTTTGTAACATAAACAATATTCTCCACTATCTATTTGTGGAGGAATTATTCCTGGACCTTGAGAAAATTGCCGATGAGATCCGAAATTTTGAAGGACTTACACGTAAGCATAATATCGCAGACATTGTAAACATTTTTGAGACCGTCAGGTCAGAATATGGGAACTGTATTGCCGATTTCGGAGATGACGCGGCCGTTCTGGATGCAGGGAACGAAGATGTCATTCTCTTTGCAGCAGATGGTATATGGGGGCGACTCCTGGATGCCAGTCCATGGTGGGCAGGTTATAGTTCTGTACTGGTGAATGTGAATGATATCTCTGCAATGGGCGGAAAACCATTGGGTATGGTCAATGTGCTGTCCAGCAGCAATAAAAAAGCCTGTGTTGAACTGCTAAATGGAATCAAAGACGGGATTGCAAAGTTCGGTGTCCCAATGGTAGGGGGGCACCTGCATCCTGACACACCTCACTTATCCCTATCAGTAGCAATTGTGGGAACTGCGAAAAGGGACTGCCTGATACGAAGTGACACTGCCCGGACAGGAGACCTGATAATTGCAGCCTATGATATGGAAGGTAGAGTTGGTCTGAATTCACCTTACAGCTGGGATACCACCACCATGAAAACACCTTCCGAAGTACGAGAGAAATTCATGGTCATGCAGACCATAGGTGAAGCCCATGCAGTAACTGCTGGCAAGGATATCAGTAACCCTGGAACCTTAGGTACATTGGGTATGCTGCTTGAGACCAGCCATAAGGGTGCGGTGGTCGACCTGGCAAAAATACCTGTTCCCAAAGGAGTGGATTTTATCCAGTGGCTTAAGATCTACCCTGCCACAGGATATATTGTAACGACGCAGCCAGGCCATGAAACACGCTGCATTGAATTATTCGAAGCAGTGGGAATAACTGCCAAGGTCATAGGTGAAATAACTGATAATAGCAAGCTAATCATCAAGCATGG
>DATKUV010000012.1:0-3632 GCA_035530415.1 Candidatus Nanoarchaeia archaeon
AGTATCAATGTCATTCCCGAACTTCCAGACATTTCCTTTCATTTTAGTTCTTCCTCGTCGCTATAATAGTATCTAAAGATTATATTATTTTGGTTAATACAGGTGTCCGTAGAATCTCAAATAGTTCTTGATCGCTATTGATGCCTGCTTAGGATACACTTGCTTCATATATTGTACAAACTCATCTCTGCTGTTACATTCCTTTACCATATACAATAAGTGGTCTATGGTATACAGGGATTGTTCAGAATGATTTTTAGGCATCTCGAATGAGACACATAGATCATAAGGGGAAAAATACTCTTTTCGAATATGGGGTGAGACCGAACCCATCAATATCCCGGATTCAAGTTCAATATATGCGGGGACACCCTGGTTCTCAAGTCTTTCGATGCTTGTTAAGGTTGATATATTTTCATCAGAATAGGAATGAAGTTCCAGATATATGGTCGGTTTATATGTAATAATGGCATCCAGCAGATGGGGTGCGTATTCAGTATAATAATCCTTATCAAGGGTACTCAGGTATGATCGTTCAGACACTTTTGGCATAACCAGCAGCGATCCAGTTCCGGGCGGTGTCAGTCGTTCAAGCCTTGGAGAAGTAGATATCCACTCATCGCCGTGCAGTCCCCCGGCAAACAGACGCACCGGTGTTCCTCTGCCAAATCGTTTCATATTATGATTCTTTTTTATCTTTGTCGTCCTTAAGGGTTTTTTGCCACTCATCGAAATTACAGTGAGGACAGCCCAGATCCCACGGTCTCTTCCCTTTGGTTATGATCTTGATATGGTTCATATTATGTGCTTCACAGAGCTTATCAGTCACTACGATCTGTCCGCTCTTGGGCAATGGCAATGCAAAATTACAGTCAGGGTATCCGGTACATCCTATGAACCGGCCGCCTTTCTTTGAACGCCGAATAATGAGGTCGCTGCTACATTTCCCACATTTCCCGATGATCTTATCTTCCCGCAAACCGCTGCGCAGGCTTTCCCCGATCTGTTCCTTGTTATTAGTAAGTTCTTCAAATATGACATCCAGCATCTGCCTTGATTCATCCACCACATCATCTTTTGATTTGGTACCTTCAGCGATACGGTCCATCTCCTTCTCCAGGGTGGCCGTCATATCAGGTTTGGATATTGTGTCGGCATATTTTTCCAGAGTATCGATTACAGCAATTGCGGTCTTGGTTGGTTGTAAAGGATTGCCATGAACATATGCCCTGGCATAAAGTTTGGAAATTATCTCATGCCTTGTTGATTTTGTGCCCAACCCCAGATCCTCCATGACCTTAATAAGCCTGCCCTGTCCGTATCTGCCTGGAGGTTGTGTCTCTTTGTCCAGCATCTCTTTATCTTTTACCTTCAGAATCTGCCCGGTATCAAGTTCCGGTAAAATCATATCCTCTGGTTTATTGTAAGGATAGTACCAACGCCATCCTTCTTCTACAATACTGGCGCCCCGTGCTTTGAACTCCTCGCTGGAAATGTCCAATAGTACTCTGAGCGTGTTCCACTTTGCAGGGTCGGCAAAGGTTGCAAAGAACCTGCGGGTGATCAGTTCATAGATCTTCCATTCATCATCTTTCAAATCTGATTTTTTAACATAGGAAGCTGGAATAATTGGCGGGTGGTCTGTTGTCTCTTTTTTACCTCTGGTGGGTGTAAGTTTTGGCATACTCAAGAGGCTTTCCACATAAGGTTTGAATATACCTTTTCCAAGACTCATAATGAGACTTTTCATGTCAATGCTTGGTGGATAAACGGTATTATCGGTCCGAGGATATGAGATATATCCGTTCATATACAGGTTTTCAGCTATCCTCATGGCATTGGAGGGGTTCAGCCCGATGTTGCTGGCAGCTCTGATAAATTCAGTTGTATTGAAAGGCGTGGGCGGAGTATCTATCCGTTCTGCCTTCTTAAGATCGGTAATAACAGCTGTATCACCAAGCCTGTTAAAGATATCTTCAGCCTCTTTTTTATCCCAGATGCGTCCTGCCCCGTGCTTGGCCTGGAATTCAATACCTTCCACCAGTGTAACGAAAATCTCCCAGTACGGTTTGGCCACATGTGCCATACGTTCCTTTTCTCTATCCACAAGCAGTGCCAGGGTCGGGGACTGGACCCGCCCCACACTTAAAAAACTATTTCCCAGCCGTACTGCAGTGGTGGAAATGTATCTGGTCAGGGCTGCACCCCAGATCAGGTCAATGACCTGCCTGCTTTCCCCTGCATCTGCCAGGTTGAAATCGACTGGACTTCTATTTTCAAAAGCTTTCTCAATCTCTGATTTGGTAATTGCACTATAATGAACCCGGTCTGCAGTTATTTTTGGATTTGCTTTTTCCAGGATCCGAAGAGCTTCAACGCCTATAAGTTCACCTTCCCTATCATAATCAGTAGCAACCGTAACATGGTCAGCTTCTTTGCTCAGCTTACGCAGTGCTGCCACTATCTTGGGCTGGGTCGGGTTTGAGACAATTTCAGCATGTACAAGTTCGCGGCTGTCCACGTTTTGCCAGCTATTATATTCTTTTGGGAAATCTGCGGATACTATGTGACCGCTCAGACCTATAACAACCGTACCGTCCCATCTATATGTATCAACCCCGCTAACCCTTCCCTGTTTTGATTTCTTTGGAGCCAGTATGGATGCTATACGCTTCGCAGTGTTGTGTTTTTCCGTGATTATAAGGTGCATTTAAACTTCCTTTGAAGAATCGATTCCGAATTTATGGTTGAAATATATTACTTAGATAAATATGTTTGGGACATATCCAGGGTTTACAAAAAAAAGGACTTTATATAAAGCCCTCTAATATTAGAATAATTTGAGGTGTTATTGATATGAAAACCATTACTTCCAGACAGATGGATGCATTAGACATCAATTGTGAATTCTTAGGACTATCACGCCTGCAATTGATGGAGAACGCGGGTTCTGCAGTATCTGCCGAAGTAATGATGCTTCCAACCAGGGAAAGAGTACTGATAGTGGCTGGTAAGGGGAACAATGGTGGTGACGGATTTGTAGCTGCCAGGCATCTTGTTGGATATGATGTTACTGTAATTCTCCTGGGGAAGATCAATGAGGTAAAAACTAAGGAAGCCACAAAAAACCTTACAATATTAAAGAAGACAGGTATACCTATAATTGAAGTGACAGACCCAACTGCCTTCGAACCCTCATATTTTTCAGATTGTGATGTAATTGTAGATGCCATATTTGGCACAGGTATCAAAGGTAAGATAAGGGAGCCTGAAAGCACTGCCATCGACATGATAAACGCATCAATAGCAAAAGTCGTATCAGTGGATGTACCATCAGGTATGGACCCTGACAGCGGCCTGTTTGAAAAAGTTGTTAAGGCTAATGTTACCGTGACCTTCCATCTTCCCAAACCGGGACTGTTAGAAGAACATTCACAGGAATATGTAGGTGAGATTGCAGTGGCAGATATTGGAATTCCTTATGAAGCTGAATTATTAGTCGGTCCGGGTGATCTCAAATTAGTAACTGGCCGGAGTCGGGACAGTCATAAAGGGGCAGGTGGACGAATTCTGATTATTGGTGGAGGGGCATTCAGCGGTGCACCGGCTCTGGCTGGTATGGCTGCGCTGCG
>DATKUV010000013.1:0-16403 GCA_035530415.1 Candidatus Nanoarchaeia archaeon
CAGTATAATAATATCAGCCTGTTTACCCACTTCCAGACTACCAATAGTATCTGCCCTATCCAATGCATGAGCCGCATTTATGGTAGCAGCACAAATGGCCTGCGCCGGTGACATGTTCATATGCAGGCACGCCAGGGTCAGGATTATCTGCATGGATTCAGTGGGACAGGACCCTGGATTGAAATCAGTGGCCAAGGCTACTGCCACCCCCTTTGATATCATTTCTATTGCTGGCGGGTATGTATCAGAATTAAGGAAAAACGATGCACCAGGGATCAGTACTGCAATTGCACCGCTGTCTGCCATTTTCTCAATCCCGACATTAGAGATATGATCCAGGTGGCTGGCAGACGTAGCATATAAACTGGCTGCAAGCAGTGCCCCTCCTGTATCGTTCAATTGATCAGCATGGATCTTCAGCTTAAATCCCAGGTTTTTTGCTGCTGTTAATACCTGCCTGGACTGCTCAATGTCGAACACATCCTGCTCGCAGAAAATGTCGCAATACTCTGCCATACTTTGCATCCGGGGCAGCATACTGTTTATCACAAAATCCACGTATTCCTGTGAACTGCTGAATTCAGGTGGGGTTGTATGGACCAGGAATGTGGGAATTATATCAATGGGGTGCAGGTCATTCAATTCTTTTATAACCTGCAATTGTTTAAGTTCGGAATCAATGGTTAATCCATACCCGCTTTTAGCTTCTACGGTGGTCGTGCCGAATTCAAGCATGGTATCCAGGTGACCCGATGATGTCTTGATAAGCTCTGCTTTGCTGGCAGTCCTGGTGGAGCGAACAGTATTTAGTATTCCCCCCCCTGATCTCAAAATATCAAGATAGTTGGCACCTTTTATCCGCTGTTCGAATTCGGCTTCCCTAGACCCTCCGAACACCAGATGGGTATGGCAGTCAATAAATCCTGGCATTACCACTTTGCCGGTGGCATCGATCTGTATAGTTTCGGATGTGGTCGATATTTGAGCCAGAACCTGCTTCAAATTTCCGACCGCAATTATTTTATCTTTTGAAACTGCCAGCCAGCCATTTTTGATAATACCAAGTTCATCCATCTGATCGCCTGTTTTCGGCTTTTCTGAATGTCCGGATATTGTCAATAATTCATTTGCATTGGTTATTATCAGGTCAGCTGTAGGTTTCATGTTTTTTCCTATTTTGGTATCTTTACCGACTTTTGATCTGCTGTTTTTACAGCTATTTCATAACCCGCATCAACATGCCGGGCGACCCCTATTCCCGGATCCACTGTCAATACCCTTTTCAATCGTGCTTCGCGCTCTTTAGTCCCGTCCGCAACAATGACCATTCCAGCGTGGAGTGAATTCCCAATACCCACACCTCCGCCGTGATGGAAACTCACCCAGCTTGCCCCGTTCACGGCATTCAGCGCAAAATTGAGCAGCGGCCAGTCTGCTATGGCATCTGAACCGTCCAGCATAGCTTCGGTCTCCCTGAACGGGGAAGCCACTGAACCGCAGTCCAGGTGATCCCGACCTATCACTACAGGGGCCTTGATCTCGCCCGAACCCACCATCCTGTTGATCTCGACACCTAGTCTGGCCCGGTCCCCATATCCCAGCCAGCATACCCTTGAGGGCAGACCCAGCACAGGGATTTTTTCTGATGCCAGCCTGATCCAGCGGGCCAGCGGTTTGTTTTCAGGGAACATCTCAAGGATCCTGGCATCTATCACTTCAATATCCCTGGGATCTCCCGAGAGTGCCGCCCATCTGAATGGACCCTTGCCCTCACAGAACAGGGGACGGATATATTCCAGCACAAAACCCTTGTATTTGAATCCTCCGGTTTCATCCCGTATGGCAACTCCTGCCAGTTCTGCCTGACCGCGCAGGTTATTCCCGTAATCAAATACAATGGAGCCCCGTTGTTGCATCTCAAGTATAGCCTCTACATGTAGCTTTATTGAACTCAGTGACCTGCGGTTATACTCTTCCCTGCCGGTCAGCCTCAGCTGGTCCAGTTCTTCCAGGTCACCAATTGGGATATAGCTGGACAGGTCATGGGCAGAGGTCTGGTCAGTAACAATGTCAGGAGTTATGCCCATTTCCACAAGTTTGGGGTGTACCTCTGCAGCATTTCCCACCAGCCCCACAGATAATGGATCATTAGAATTTTTTGCCTCCATGATCCACTGTAAGGCCTCATGAATATCTGACGTGATCTTGTCACAGTACCCTTCATCCACTTTCCGCTGGATCCGCTTTTCACGTACCTCAACATCAAGTATGACGGCCTCGTTCATGGTGGCTGCCATGGGTTGGGCACCGCTCATCCCGCCCATGCCTGCGGTCAGGATAAATTTGCCTCTTAGTGAATCCGAGTTGAAATGCGCCTTTGCAACAGCTGCCAGGGTCTCATAGGTTCCCTGGAGGATACCCTGGGTGCCGATATATATCCAGCTGCCGGCAGTCATTTGGCCGTACATGGTAAGACCCATCTCATCATAGCGGTCAAAATTTTCCTGGGTCGCCCATCCGGGTACAATATTTGAATTTGCAATTATAACCCTTGGTGCTGCTTTGTGAGAAGGTGCAATATATACAGGTTTACCTGATTGTATGCACAGCGTTTCATCGTCTTCCAGGTTTTGTAGGGTTTCCACAATTCTATTATATTCTGTCCAATTTCTTGCGGCCCGACCAGTTCCTCCGTATACGATAAGTTCGCCGGGATCTATTGCCACACTGGGATCAAGATTGTTCATAAGCATCCTGAGGGCAGCTTCAGCATCCCAATTCTTACAATGAAGTTTGGTACCGGTATAGGCTTTAATATCATTTTCCGGTCTTTCTTCATAATACATGGGTCTGCTCATTCAGGCACTCCTCCTCATAAATCCATTTAAGAAACTGATAATAATAGATGCACCCAGTCTTGCGGTCCTGCTGTCCACATCAAATTCAGGATTGATCTCCACAATATCCAGGAGTTTCACTGACTTTGAAGCCCCAGCCAAAAATGCCAGTTCCCTGATCTGCCGGGGATCAAAACCCCGTGCATCAGGAGCACTGCTGCCAGGTGCATAACACTGGGCTACCGAATCAATGTCAATACTGACAAATACAGATCTGTGAGCTGTATCTGCGATTTTCAGTGCTTCATTCATTACAGTTGGAATTCCCTTTGTATTGACATCTGAGAGTGTAAAAATTGATACGTTATTCGATAAAAGATAATCATAATATATTTTTGAATTCAGATTATCGTGGGCACCGATCTCAACAAAATTTTTCCCGTTAAGTAATTCCAATTCGATCAATTTCCTGAATGGTGTTCCGCTGGTAATGTTCCCGTCTTTTATCTCACGAACATCGAAATGAGCATCAATATTAATTACACCAATATCCCTGTAATTAAATTGGGATAATGCCCGGCCAGTCCCGATCGAGATGTCATGTCCTCCCCCGATCACAATGGGAAGGATACCTGCTGCCAGCAGACTATCCATTGCAAGAGTGATGTTCTCATGTGTTTCTTCAATGTCATCAGTGACAATTACATCACCAAAATCCACAATATGCAGGTTACTGATATCGATCTTTCTTTCAATGTCAAATGTGGTTCCATATTTTTTAAGGGCCTTGCGCACTTCATCAGGTGCCAGGCTTGCGCCTGCACGTCCTCCCCCTGATGTGACACCCTTATCAAAAGGAACTCCGATAATTCCAATATCTATTAGATTCTCGGTAGAACCCGGCATGATGATATTTTTCACTTTAAGATCATTTGTATCCTGCTGGATCTCATAGATCTGTATAGATGATTTTTGCAGAAAATTCATTCTAATCACCACATACTTGATATTTATTTTATGATTACAACTATAAGTAAATTAGTGAGCTGAAGGATTATTTAAGTGATGGGGTACAAATCAATTTGATTGGATTAACATGACTGTGATTATAGATGGTGAGACACTTTCCATCAATGATGTCGTTTCAGTAGCCCGTTATTTTGAAAAGGTAGACCTATCACTAGATTCTGGAAAAAAGGTAACTAAATGCCGTGACTTCGTGGAATCCCTTGTGGCAGATGAAAAAGTAGTATATGGGGTTACCACGGGTTTCGGGGCGTTTGATAACGTATTCATCTCAAAGGAGCAGTCAGATAAACTGCAGGAAAATCTCATACTCAGCCATGCTGCGGCAGTGGGTCCTCCGCTTCCTGAGGAAGTTGTGAGGGCCACAATGTTGCTTCGTGCCAACTCCCTGTCCAAGGGATATTCCGGGGTCAGGATCGAGATCATCGAGACACTGGTCCATATGCTCAACCAGAAAGTGCATCCTGTCATCCCGGAAAAGGGATCACTGGGCGCCAGCGGAGATCTGGCCAATCTGGCCCATATGGTGCTGGTAATGTTGGGAAAAGGCGAGGCCTTCTATCACGGGGAACGTATGAGCGGTAGCCAGGCCATGGTACGGGCAGGGATCATCACGATCAGGCTTTCCTCAAAGGAGGGACTGGCATTGATAAACGGGACCCAGGTCATGACTGCTATAGCGGCATTGCTGGTACATGATTCTCAGATACTGATCAAGTCATCTGAGATTACTGCCAGCATGAGCCTGGAAGCTTTGAAAGGCACGGCGAGGGCTTACGATGAAAAAGTGGGCCGGGTCAGGCCCCATAATGGCCAGGTGACCTGTGCCGATAATCTGAGGAGATTAACTGTCGATAGTGAGATCATGGAATCACACAGGTATGACAAGAAGGTGCAGGATGCCTATTCGCTGAGGTGCATTCCCCAGATCGTGGGTGCTAGCAGGGATGCATTGTCCTTTGTCAGGGAGAAAGTAGAGATAGAGATCAATTCTGCAACAGATAACCCGCTGTTGTTCCCTGATGAAGATGAGATCATATCAAGCGGGAATTTCCACGGACAGGTCATAGCCATATCATTGGATTTTCTTGGTATCGCCTTATCTGAAGTGGCCAGCGTGTGTGAGCGCAGGATCGAGAGGCTGGTCAATCCCCAGCTCAGCGGCCTGCCCGCATTTTTGACAGAAAAAGAGGGACTGAATTCAGGGTTCATGGTGGCCCAGTACACGGCAGTTGCCCTGGTATCAGAGAATAAAGTGCTTTCGCATCCGGCGAGTGTGGACTCCATTCCCACATCTGCTAACAAGGAAGATCATGTGAGCATGGGTATGACTGCAGCATTGAAAGCACGCAGGATCTTTGATAATGCTTCATTCGTAGTGGCCATCGAACTGCTGTGTGCGGCGCAAGGGCTTGATTTTAGGAAGCCGCTAAAAGCGGGGGCCGGAGCCGGGGCTGCATACGAACTGGTGCGGTCAAGCATTGAGCATCTTGCAGATGACAGGATATTGCATTATGACATTAATGAAGCACATGATATGGTGGTATCTGGAGAAGTGCTCAAAGCTGTAGAGAAAATTGTGGGAGAGCTAGCTTAATTCGAAAATCAGTGTTTAATGTTGCCTACAGGATTAAAAAAATATGAGCTCTGGTTTTGTATAATTCCTCTTCCAGTTCCTGATAAATCGTACTGAACTGCCAGGATTTATCAGTATAAAATATGATGAGGAATATTTCATATATACAATGATAGTAGATAGGCTGTCAAAAACCATAAAAATCGAAATACATGATATTACTTCTTGCCAATGTAGTACATTCGGTTGAAATCTACCATTGATTTGCCTTCTACTGATTGCCTCTCAATTTCTTCCTTCACTTTCTTGTTAAAAAGGGAGATAAAATCATCACTTATCTCAATATCATAATATTTTTTCCCGGTATATCCGTTGGCAGCGCCCGAAAGATAAATATCATATGCTTTTTCTGTAGTATATTCGGTCTGTTCATAATCGATCTCAATAAAAATCGTCGTAAACCCGTGTTTTTCGAATAGCATCTTATAATCGTTCTTAGTGGGAAGAAAAAACCAGGGATTTTTCCAGTGAGTAAAAATGGGCTTAATTTCTTTATCCATCTCAACTTGAGACATTATCCTGCTTAACCAGGGTGACCAATCATCAGTAGCTGGATTGGCCAGTCCCAATTTACCAGGCATTTTCAGCGAATTGAATATGGACTGAATGCTTTTATCAGGATTGCTGAACCACTGCAGTGCAGAATTACAAAATACAATATCAAATTCATTTCTGTATTCCAGAACCTCGGCATCAAGTTGTCTGAATTCAATCTCAGGATAAAGGGCTTTTGCTTGATTGATCATATTCTTGGAAATATCTATCCCAATTACCCTTCCATTGGTTAATTTTCTTAACTGGCTGGTAATATGTCCCGGACCACAAGCCACATCAATAATATCCTCTGTGCCCGTTATTTTCAGAAGATCACGCAATTTCACTGCAGCTTTTTGCTGGACTAATGATTTTTGTTCATATTGACTGAATATTTTATCAAAAGTATTCATATATTCTTTCAATTCCCATCTGATTCTTAGATTCTAATAATTAGTATTAAATTTAATTGTTCTTATTCTCGCAGTTATCGCTTCGATATTACCAAAATATAAACAATCAGCACTTATACTTAACACAGATGTCAGTCTCCCACCTCAAAGGCTACTCCCAGGTAGCAGCCGGCGCCATTCTCTTCGGCCTCATCGGTATCTTTGTCAAGCTCATACCCGATATGTCCGTGGGTTCCATCATTTTCTACCGGCTCCTGGTCTCCACCATCACCGTCGGTTTCTATTTCGCTCTCACCGGCAGCTTCAAAAACCTGGTACTGAATGAAAAAAAGGTATATATTCTTCTCTTGGGTATTTTCCAGGCAGGCACCATGCTGGGTTTTTTCATATCAATTAAATACACCACTGTTGCCATTGCCGTGTTATTGCTCTATACAGCACCCATTTACGTGGCACTATTATCTCCCATAATACTCAAAGAACCCATTACACGCCATGGCCTTGCTGCTCTTATCCTCGCAATAGCAGGTGTCATCATGGTCGTCCAACCCCAGACCATATCCCAGGATGGTCAGGTCATAGGACTGGCAGCCGGATTAGTATCAGGTCTGGCTTATGCCTGCTTGATCCTTACATCCAGAAAACTCAGGAATCATTACACAGGAACAGTCCAGGCCTCATGGGCCCTGTTTATAACAATGGTCATATTTATCCCATATTCAATGGTGCCTACTGGCGTGCTGCTTGATAACCTGTTACTACTGATACCTTTTGGCTTCATACCCACAATTGCACTCATTCTATATCTAAGCGGTTTACGACATATAAAAGCCCAGAACGCCAGCATCATGGGACTGCTGGAACCTGTAAGTGCTGCAATATTTGCCTATATCATTTTGAGCGAACCCATCTCCATACCCACACTGATAGGCGGCGGACTGATATTGCTGGGTGCTTTTTTGGTCAGCAGGGAAAAGCCAGTGGAATATATCCATGAATGATTTCAGGGCAATCCAGCTTCATATATTACCGTTGCAGCTGGTGATTCTTCGGGCTTAGACGGTAATTGCAGTGAAGGCGCCTTCTCCAGGATTAGTTCAAGCTGCATTTTTTCAGGACCCCGGAATAGTTCCACATTGACCTTATCGCCTACATTGCGTTTATTCATCACCTTGATCATATCCTGGACATTGTTTATCGGGATATCATCCATTTCCACCATAATATCAGCGATCTCCATTCCGGATTTGGCAGCTTCACTTCCAGGTACGATATTTGTAATTACAACACCCATATAAACTGGCAGGTTGTAAAAATTACGCACTTTTGGATTGATATCCACTGCATTGATACTGATCCACGGCCTCACGATCTCCCCATGGTCTCGCAGCTGTTCGGCAATCCACAGGGCTGGTTGAATGGGTATAGCAAACCCTATACCTTGGGCAAATGGAATGATGGCACTGTTAACCCCGATCACCACACCCTGGCTGCTGATCAGCGGCCCGCCACTGTTACCCGGATTAATGGCCGCATCGGTCTGGATCAGCCCTTCCATGAACGTCATCTCTGTCTGGATGGACCGGTTCATGGCACTGATCACTCCGGCGGTAACGGTGGGTCCACCCACCAGGCCAAGCGGGCTGCCGATGGCAATGGCCATCTGCCCGATCTTAAGATTGCTATTCTTTGACATTTCAGGTACTGGCAGATCATCATCTGAATCGATCTTGATCACTGCAAGGTCCATCATGGTATCCAGACCTTTTAGCTCGGCATTGAAGTTCCTGCCATCCTCCAGTGTTACCTTAATCTCTGAGGAACCCAGCACCACATGAGCGTTGGTCAATATATGACCCTCTTTATCTATAATAAAACCAGAACCAACACCGGGCAATGGAATTATACGTAAGTGTGCATCCTTGATGAATTTTACTTCACTAATGTTTACCACGCTGGGTATTACCTTTTCTACTGCTGATGTGACTGTCTCGTCAAACCCCATCATAATTATCAACTCTATAAATTATATTAATATTAGTTTGACTGGAAGATACTTAAATACCCAATATACCCTGAAAAAAATAAGAAAAAAATAAAAAAATGAGCTACATTCCCATGTAGCTCTCAGGTCCCATACCAGGCATGCTCATGCTGCCTTTCTCTTCAGGGATGTCAGATACCAGTGCTTCCGTGGTCAGCACCAGACTGGCGATACTGGCTGCATTCTGCAATGCGCTTCGCACCACTTTTACCGGATCAATGATGCCGGCCTCGATCATATCCTTATAGGTATCTGTTTTTGCATCATATCCCATATTTGGATTGGTTTCAGCTTTCAAATGCTCTACAACCACTGATCCTTCCTTTCCTGCATTGGTAGCGATCTGTTTCACTGGTTCTTCGACAGCCATCCTGATAATATCCAGCCCGATCTTCTGGTCGCCTTCCAGGATGAGATTGTCAAGAGCTGCGACTGATCTTAGCAAAGCGATACCGCCGCCTGCAACCACGCCTTCCTCGATGGCAGCTTTGGTTGCATTCAAGGCATCATCGATGCGCATCTTCTTTTCCTTGAGCTCGGTCTCGGTGGCTGCGCCTACATTAATGACAGCTACGCCGCCTGCAAGTTTGCCCAGGCGTTTCTTCATGTTCTTTACCTTGTACTCGGAATCTTCCAGTTTGATCTGGCCTTCAAGGATGGAAACCCTTCTGTCGATCTCTTCTTTCTTGCCCTTTCCTTCGATAATAATGGTCTTCTCTTTGTTCACCCTGACCTTGCCGGCGCTGCCAAGATCGGCCAATGTGGCATTTTCCAGCTTCATGCCCTTCTCTTCACTGATGACCTTCCCGCCAGTGACTGCTGCAATATCTTCCAGCATTTCCTTACGCTCGTCCCCGAATCCAGGGGCTTTGACAGCGCAAACCCTCAGTGTCCCGCGAATGATATTAAGTACCATGGTAGCCAGGGCTTCACCCTCAACATCCTCGGCAATGATAAGGAGCGGTTTATTATCCTTCACCACAGCTTCCAATATGGGGAGGAATTCTTTCATGGAGCTGATCTTCTTGTCAAATATGAGGATCCTGGGTTCTTCCAGAACAGCTTCCCTCCTCTCGTTATCAGTTGCCATGTAGGGTGACATATACCCTTTATCGAATTGCATACCTTCCACAACTTCCAGGGAAGTTTCCATGGATTTTGCCTCTTCGACAGTTATGACCCCGTTAGGCCCCACTTTATCCATAGCATCTGAGATCAAATTCCCGATCACTTCATCATTGTTAGCTGAAACGGTAGCAACCTGGGTGATCTTTTCCTTGCCTTTGACCTCTTCGCTCTTTGACTTTATGTATTCCACAATTGCTTCAGTGGCCTTGTCGATGCCTTTTTTGATCTCAATGGGATTGGCTCCCACAGTGATGTTGCGCATTCCCTTGTGCAGTATAGCCTGGGCCAGCAATGTAGCTGTGGTGGTCCCATCTCCTGCTACATCCTGGGTCCTTGTGGCTACTTCCTTGACCAGTTTGGCACCCATATTCTCATTTGGGTCTTCCAGATCGATCTCTTTTGCAATGGTTACCCCATCATTGGTTATGGTTGGACTTCCATAGCTGGATGATAGTACGACATTCCTGCCCTTTGGTCCGAGTGTGATCTTTACAGTATTGGCAAGCTGGTCCACACCTCTCATGAGCGCATGCCTTGCTTCATCATCAAAAACTATTCTTTTTGCCATTATTTTCACCTACTTTAATTTCGCGATTACGTCCTTGCAATTCAGGACAATATATTCCTCGCCATCGATCTCAAACTCTTCAGAGCTGTAGCCGGAATATAAGATCAAATCACCAATTTTCACTGGAAATTTATCTTCATTTTTGACAGTGCCTAATTCTACAACAATACCCTGTTTCTTCTTTTCCTTGGCAGCTTCTGGAATATAGATCCCGCTGGCGGTCCTTTCTTCTTCTTTGACCGGTTTGATTAAAATTCTTTCACCTATTGGTTTTATATTCATAGTATCACCTTGTCCCACTATTCTAACTATAAAATTGTATGAAGAACCCATTGGTTCAGCATCTTCATTGTTAGCGGTTCTATAAAAACATATCGTTCACAGGATATCCATACCCATATCCAGCCACCTCGCAGAATGGATAAGCGACCCCATGGATAACACATCCACCCCCGAGGCAGCATATTCCTTAACATTCTCAGGTCTGATACCACCTGAGGCTTCAAGTATTACACCGCTGTGCAGATTTGCAGCTTCCAGCTGTTTGATACAATTTTGGACATCTTCCGGCTGCATATTATCGAACATAATAATGTCGGCACCAGCTCTTGCAGCTGCCATCATCTGAGAGCTATCAGATACTTCCACTTCGATCTTTTTCGTGAAACTGGCGACTGCCTTTGCAACTTTTACAGCCTCATCTATTCCCATTATGGCAATATGGTTATCCTTGATCATCACTGCATCTGAGAGGTTAAACCTATGAGTATCACCGCCACCCAGTCTGACGGCTTTTTTCTCGAACTTCCTAAATCCTGGGGTGGTCTTTCTGGTACATGCCACCCTGACCTCGCCTGCATCAGCCACACACCTGGCAGTCAGTGTAGCAATACCGCTCATTCTGCACAGGAAATTAAGGCTCAGGCGCTCGGCTCTTAATACATTTTGTGCAACACCCCAGACTTCTGCAATGACATCGCCTGATTGAATGGATCCACCATCAAGGAAACCTGATTTGAATTCAAGTCCAAAATAATCATATATCTGGTACGCTTCTTCCAGTCCTGCCAGTACACCAGCTTCTTTTGCAATTATCCTTGCATGCACCCATTTATCTGGCACTATGGCGCATGAGGTATCATCAGCTCCTATATCCTCTTCAATAAATCGTTCAAGTTCAGTTATCAGCATGTCCGGACCACCAGATATTGATATGTTTTTCAATAGTATTATCAATATCGTTAATTATTACTCTGATTCTATGATCTGAAGTATTTCAGTAAAATCAGATAATATATAATCAGGTTTTGCTGCCTGAATGGCATCCAGGCTGTCCTTGGTACCGTACTTTGCCAGTGCAGCGATCATACCTGCAGCCTTTGCACCTTTGATATCCCGCAAAACGCTGTCTCCAACAAATAAAACATCTCCGGGATCCAATTGCAGCCTACGTAGTGCATATTCAAATGGAAGTCCTCCGGTTTTCGGAGCACCGCTGTCATCCCTGGTAATAACATGATCAAAGAAATGCTGCAGCCTCATTGCGCACAATCGCTGCCAGCCTTTCAACCTGGGAGCATCGGTCAGAATTCCGATGACCAGACCCTTTTTTATCAGTTTTATCAAGGTCGGCACAACATTGGGATACGGTTCCAAAAATGACGGTTTTGTGCGCAGGTATGCATTGATCCCTGCAGCCAGAATTCGCTCATCAACCTGGCCGAACCTGCGCTTTAAGAATTCAGAAAACGCATTGTCAGACTCTATACCAACTTCCCAGTAAGTCTTAAAAATGATATCATATGCCTCTTTAGGGTCAATATCCAGTCCCTGATCGATCATAGCCCTGATAGCCATATTCACTGCCATATGTTTCATTTCAGAGAAATCCAGCAATGTATTATCCAGATCGAACAGAATGGCCTTGATTGTCATTGGGGAATAATCTATAAAGGAAGACATAATTAAATATTGATTTAAGTCAATGGATATTAAGGATTTTTTCATAAACAGAAATATTAAGGAGTGAAATTTATGAGGATCGCATGGGCAATTACAGGGGCAGGTCATTATATTAAGGATAGTTATGATGTATTTAAAAAACTCAAACAGGCCATGCCTGATCTCAAGGTAACCATATTCATATCAGGGGCCGGAGAAGAGGTCTTGAAGATGTACGGCCTGTTCGATAGACTGGATAGTATTGCACCCGGCGGGTATATGGAAGAGATATTCCTGGAATCGGACCAGGGCTGGAGTTACCCGAAAGTCGGCAGGTTCCTGATGGGGAAATACGACCATCTGGTAGTAACACCTGCCACATCTAATACGGTAGCCAAGATAACCCATGGCATTGCAGATACCCTCGTCACCAATGCGGTGACCCAGGCCGTAAAGGGCGGCGTCCCGGTCCATGTGGTGCCAGTGGATGTTGCAGGAGTGGTACGCTCTGAGCTGCCGTACAATATTGATAGGGATATTTGTATGAACTGTGATTTTTGTCTTTTTTGGGATGAGTGCCCTAAAGAAACTATCACAGGCGAACCCCAGATCAATCTATTGCTTTGCAATGGCTGTGGAATTTGTGTTAAAGTCTGCAAGTACGATGCCATAAAGGGCGGTGAAGTAGAACTCAAGGTGAGGGACCTGGACAGCAAGAATGTTCAGGTACTGAGGGGGCTTGAAGAGATCACGGTACTGGATCACCCCAATGATATTTTGGAAATCATACACTAAAACGATTAATTTTATTTTTTTACAATAAGATAAATACAATTACTACATTTTGATGCCAGAATAACGATGCTTTTTGACATACTGCTTTTATTAATTTCAATTCCCATTCTAATATATTCCAGTGAACTATTTACGGAAAATGCAGCCAAACTTGCCGATTCCATCGGAGTATCACATTTTTTAATAGGCATAACATTTGTGGGGATCGGCACTTCCCTGCCAGAAATTATGGTCACAAATTACGCCTCCTTAACAAATGAATCAGGGATCGCACTGGGTAATGTTATTGGGTCCAACATCACAAATATTGCCCTTATTCTTGGAGTTTCGTTCTTTATTCGAAGAACTGTCATACCACAAGGAAGTATATTCAAAGACAGTGTCGTTCACCTGGTGGTCCTTGTTCTTGGCACCTTCATCTTCCTTTCAGGGAATATCATCAGCAGGTTTGAAGGGGTGGTCCTATCTGTAGTATATGTTTCCTATGTCCTCTATTCGATACAATCTCACAAAATACCAGAAGATAAACAAGTTAATCATGAGCGGTTTATGAAGAAAAGAACAATCTACATCATCTTAGGGCTGGTCGGGGTCCTTATCGGAAGCAAATTACTTGTGGATTCGGCAGTGATAATAGCAGGTAAGCTTGGAATTTCCAGTGCTGTTATTGCTATTACTGTCGTCGCTTTAGGGACGTCCCTACCTGAACTGGTGGTTTCCATATCGGCAGCAAAACGGGGATTTATCATGTTGATCCTGGGAAATATCGTGGGTTCCAATATCACCAATATGATGCTGGCCATGGGTACTGCCTCAATGATACGTGAAGTTGTTGTAGAAGAGGTTTCGTTCATACAGTTCAACCTTGCCTACATGCTACTGTTGTCTATAATTTTGATAGCAGCTATGAAGAAAAAGAACCTGTCCCGAATATGGGGGGTCATGTACCTTCTGTTGTATGCCGTATTTATCGGGTTCAGTTGTACAGGTTTGATCAATGGGCTTTAATCTTCCTCTGTGACCACCAGCACCGGGCCTATATCTGCTGCAATTATCCGCCTGGTACGACTGCCTATCGGATCTTTTCTCAATAATTCAGATCCCATAACAATAAGATCACTGTGTCTTGATTTAGCGAATTTAATCAATTCACCGCCAATATCCTCTCCTTCCAGGACATCCTCTTCAATTTCGATTAAAAATTCCTTTGCCCGGGCTTTGGCAGAGTCCATCAATTTGTGTAATTCATCGTCAACTGTCTTGATGATCTTTTGAGACAGTTCTTTCGGGAATATTTTTTCCACTTCTGCTGTCTCTGAAACATGCACCAGAATTAATTTGCTACCTTCAAGTCTGGCTATATGGAACGCATGTTTCACAGCCTTCCGGGACGATATGCTCTCGTCCACAGGGACGATGATGGTATTGTATTTGACAGGATCATTCATATTCTTACCTTCATAAGAAATGTATTTTCATATTAGTGTTCAAGTCCTAATAATATTACTGCAACCACGATAGCGATTCCTAATCCCACCATCCTTACAGAATGGACCAAAAGACTTTGCTTCGCAATCTTACCAGAATACAGTCCCAGAATAGCCAGGGCTGCTATGCTCAAACCCACTGCCCATTCAAGCTGGTGGCTTTTCAGGATCACAAAAGGCAATATGGGTATCAGGGAACCTATAAAACTTGCCCCGCCATGGGTTATGGAATCAATACGTATCTTCTTTTTTGTATCTTTCTCCAGTCTCGTGTTCTCAAGACTTCGAAGCAGTGGCTTCTCTAACCTGGAAAGTTTACCGTATTCTACCGCACCTTCTGCAAGGTACGAACCTGCACCGTTTGTCATGGCAAGGGCGACAGCCCCCCCGATAGCAGCATTTATTACAAAAGAAGGATTTCCTGACAATGATGCGCCGATGACCACACCCAGAATGGCCAGAATCCCATCCACGCTGCCCAGGATTATGTATCTTCCATGTTCAATTTTAAATTCCATTTGATAACCTGATTTTATTTGTAATATTAGCAATAAACCTATGCTTAATAAAAATACAATAAACTATAACATCTGGCACTTGATACAACTATGACTTCACAGGAATTCCAAATCTACCACAACGATCTATTTTCCATATCCGCTTACATGGAGAACGGTTTTGTTAGAACCAGATCGCAGGGTCCAGTCTCGCCTTTATTGAAACATTTTATTAAAGATCTGGCAAGTATCTTTGATTATCAGACCCCTGCCAGGGTCACGCAGGATGTCCTATATTTCTCTACCTGGATGCCACCCCTGCCCAGTACTGCATTTGACAGGCTCGTACACAGCCAGATAAGAAGCATGATAGCAGAAACTGGATGGAAGCTGGGAATACCATTGTCCACAAATCCCGAACAGGTCACCATTTCAATCACAGAAGAATGCCCGAACAGGTGCATTCACTGTGCTCTGCCAGACACCAAAAATAAAACAAGCCTGAAGCCCTTTACAATTAAGAATATCATCGACCAGGCCGTGGATATGGGAGCGACCCAGATCATATTCGATGGCGGCGAACCGATGATATACGAAGGCCTGGAAGAACTGGTAGCCCATGTACCTGATAGGGCCATCTCAACAGTATTCACATCCGGGTCTGGCCTGACACCTGAAAAGGCAAGGGCTCTGGCACATGCCGGATTATATGCAGTGAATGTTTCCATTGACAGCCCGCTAAAAGCCGAGCATGACAGGATACGCGGCCGGGAAGGTGTGTTCGATGAGGCTGTGGCAGGTATTAAACAAAGCCTTGATGCGGGTCTTTTAGTAGATATCTATGTGGTGGTGGCACCCCACAATATCAATGATCTTGATGCATTCTATGACCTGGCATTGGAAATGGGCGTACATGAACTCTCGTTCTATGAGATCGTACCTACTGGCAGGTGGATCGATCGCGATACAGATATTCTGTCTACTGAACATCACCAGATACTGGATGACTTCGTACAACGAAAAAGCAGCGGCCCGCTTAAGGTGTTCTGCATACCCCATGTGATGGAGGTGACAGGCTGTTTTGCAGGGCGGCGCTGGCTTCATGTTACACCCAAGGGTGATGTCCTTCCCTGCGCCTGCATTCCCATCCCTTACGGCAATATCAAGGATGAACAGCTAAAGGATATATGGAAAAACATCCAGAAAACCGGAATATACAGGGCAAAATCCTGTCTTATGAGGAATCAGGACTTCAGGGCAGAGTACATAGAACTCCGACATGGGGAATCTTTATGATTTCCAGGCGGTGATTAGGTAAGTTCATGATTTTTGAGAAGATCAAGACCATTCCTACATCAGAAGAACTGCTGGACAAGGCTTTCAGAAAGGCCAGCAGGGCTCGCAAGGGCAAGACGGTTAAATCAGTATATGCAAGGAAACAGGCTGACGAGTCAATGCTCTTGACCGCAACCAATATCCTATCAGATAATCTGGCTA
>DATKUV010000014.1:0-2124 GCA_035530415.1 Candidatus Nanoarchaeia archaeon
AAGCAGGAGGAAAAAAACGAGGAAAAATTAAGATCGTAACCTTTATTAAATAATTACGTATACCAAGGTATATTCATTAACATCAAAATTAAACACAATGGCAACTAAAAATTTATGCGGAAAAACAAGACCGAATGAGAATCCATATGAGATATGGATCTCTCGTGACGGCACCTGGCAGTGGCGAGTACTGAAAAAATACAAGGCTCCTGAAAGTGAAGCAAAAGATCCCTATGCACGGTGGTTCTGTGCGGTTAAATCTCCTTACACCTACGGCAGCTTTGAATTGGGTGATACCTATTGCCGGGAAATTTACAGTGTGGCCTACAGGCTGACTCCGGAAGAGATGGCTGAACTGTTAAAGAATGCGTCATGAAAAAAGTGATTGACGCAGACAACATGAAAATTCTGGAACACTTCGACCAGTCCGAAACCGATAAGATGTTAAAACGGTATGAGAACATGGGATTCTGGGCAGATGTTTCAGTTGATCAGGCCGGTGATATAATATTATGGGAGGAATAGAAATGGCTAACAGAATACATATGACTAAGAAACCGTCATTGGATCTGACCCGCAAGTACGACATAAATAAGTATATTAATAAGTATCCTTTCAAACCCAATGGCCTGTGGTATAGCATCGACAATGAATGGTACGAATGGTGTGCGGGTGAGATGCCTGACTGGATTAAAGGATGGTCTTACTCTCTTGAGATTGACACAGCCAATGTACTGATAATTTCAACCACATTTCAATTAAATAAATTCCTCGAAAAATATCAGGAAAAAACTACCCAATATATCTATTCCATAGATTGGTACAAAGTGTCCCGGGATTACACCGGAATTGAAATCCAGCGGTATCATCACCTAAAATATATGTGTGATCGAAACATAGATGGATTCAGCAAACTTGTGTGGTTATATGGCTGGGATGTTAGTGGTGGATGTATCTGGGATATGTCTGTCATTGAAAAAGTTAAAAGATATGCAACGCACAGCTAAACTCATATCATTCAAATCTACTGGTGACCTGGGTATCCAGATCAACTTCCCGTACAATACGGTAGATGTGCAGCGTATGCACACACTGGATGGTCGCAAGTTCCATGGCAATCAGAAGTGCTGGTCCTGTGCCCTGACCAGTGACAACCTGTCCAAATTAAACGACTGGGGATTTGAATCAGATCCCCGGCTCGATGAGTATGGGAAAAAGCCGGTCCGTGGGAAAATTAAACAGGTATCGGAAATTAAAGGGCTGAGGAAAAAACTGTATCCTTTTCAAGAGGATGGTGTAGCCTTTATCGAGGCCTGTAATGGACGAACGCTGCTGGCTGATGAGATGGGACTGGGCAAGACCGTTCAGGCACTGGCGTGGCTCCAGATGCATCCACAGCTGCGTCCTGCAGTGATAGTGGTACCTGCTTCACTTAAACTGAACTGGGCCAAGGAAGCCCGGGTATGGATGGATAGACCTGATGTTCAAATCCTTTATGGTAGTGGAGAATGTGATAGTTGGACAAATGATATCATAGTAATCAATTACGACATACTAAAAAACTGGGTCACGGATCTGCGTGAATTAAACCCCAAGGTTCTGATTATCGATGAATGTCACTTTATTAAAAACAACAAGGCACAACGAACCAAAGCAGTTAAGCGACTAGCTAAGGGTATACCTCATGTCATTGCACTGTCCGGTACGCCCATCATGAACCGACCGGTTGAGATCTACAACGCAGTGAGATTGGTAGACCCCGTGCTGCTACCTGAGCTATGGACCTTTGGTAAGAGGTACTGTGGATTAAAGCACAATGGATTTGGCTGGGACTGGAACGGTGCCACCAACACCAAGGAACTGCATGACCTGCTTACATCATCTGTAATGATTCGCAGACTGAAAAAAGATGTACTCAAAGATCTTCCGGATAAGACCAGATCGTTTGTACCAATGGAGATAGATAATCGAAGTGACTATGTCAATGCCGAAGAGAACTTCATTGATTTCATACGTAATCGCAAGGGATTAGAAGCAGCGGTGAAGGCATCTAAGGCAGCACACCTGGTTCAGATCGAAGCACTCAAGCAACTCGCGGTCCATGGCAAAATTAAACAGGTCATG
>DATKUV010000015.1:0-9094 GCA_035530415.1 Candidatus Nanoarchaeia archaeon
GGTGAGGAAATGATGCATTCAATATCACACCTATCGGCAGCAGGATTACCTGTGCTAAAAAATATTTTGGAGTACCTGGGAATGCCATGGAAAAGAAAAGGTACATGCCAACAATTAGGAAGCTTAGTATGCCTCCATAAATATTTGACAACTTCAATATTTTCAACTTATTTAATAATATTATATTTTCACTCACTTCACTTCCCCCTGGATTAAAAACCTGGTTGAACTGGCATCTTCAAGAGTCTTTCCGGTTTATTAACATATACAAAAAAACTTTTAACTGCCAATAATACAATATTCCCTTTAATATTCATCACTTTGCCTTCATACATCCTGTTATCGGATGACCACAGGACTTTAACCCAGTCCCCGATCTGTATTTTATTATTGTTCTTATCTTCCATACTAACCAACGCCTCCACAAATGAATTTTGTTAAACCTGACAATCTTTCTACACAATATGAATATGTGGGGATTAATACTTATACTTTTACATTAATAGTCTAATTTAAAGAAAAATCAGTAACCTCATTATACCACCTCTTATTAACCTGCCAAAAACCATACGTCATACAAACAACAGCTTTGAAGCCCATATTTTGACATTCATAACAGGATGATTAGAGCCACGCCTACAACCATAACAGATGCAGCGAGACTTCTCTGGGTGAGATCTATTTCTTTAAAGACCAGGCCGCCATAGATAACACTAAACAAAATAGGTCGTGTCCCTAATTAATTGACAATAATTAAATAGTTTAAACGTAATTCCCTTTTTTGAGGGAAATTAATGGATTTAGAACTCGATTTATCAGAATTTTGTTGTTTGAATAAAGATTGCCCGGATTACGGTAAGAATGGTAAAGGAAATCTAAGAGTCAAAGAGAAATACGGATCGAAAAATCGAGCGCTATTGAGATGCAAAACATGCACTCGTTGCTTCAGTGAAACCAGAGGCACGATATTTTTTGGACTTAAGATTCCAGATGAAGAAATACTTAGAACACTGGCAATAATACCTGAAAAAAGAAGCATACGTGGAACGGCAAGAGCCACAGGACATGATAAAGATACTATATGCAGATGGCTTGACATTGCAGGAGCACATTGTCAAGAAGTTACCGATTACTTTTTTCAAGAGCTTGAGCTTGGCCAGGTGCAAATAGATGAGAGATGGTCATATATAAAAAAAAGGTATCCACTTCAAATCTAAGGGTAACTGACTTCTTTTTTAAATCGAAAACCTGCTAAGGCACTTGATTTAGATAATCCGAATATGCATTTTACCCTGCTTTTTGAAGTGGATACTCCAAACGCTATAATATAGGTGTTAGAGGGCTAAAGTCAGAATCTCAGGTTATTAAATACCATCTTAGCATTATCCACATCCACTTCAATGGAATCCCCTTCACCGAACTCCTTGTTCAGTATCTTCATTGCCAGTGGGTCCAGGATCTTTTGCTGGATAGTACGTTTAAGGGGCCTTGCACCGTATGTGGGATCAAATCCTGTTTGTGCTATGAAATCTTTTGCTTTTTCAGTCAACACAATGTCAATTTTCCTCTCTTTCAGGCGTCTGCTCAACAGGCCCAGTTGAATATCCACGATCTTCACTATTTCGGGCAGCTTTAACTGGTGGAACATTATGATATCATCAAGCCGGTTCAGGAACTCTGGCCTGAATTGAGCCCGTACTGCTTCCATCACCTGTTTCTCCATCTCAACTTCATCATCGCCATGTTCGACTATCCACAGGCTGCCGATATTGGATGTCATGATGATCACCGTGTTCTTGAAATCCACAGTGCGCCCGTGCCCGTCTGTGAGTCTGCCGTCATCCAGGATCTGAAGCATTAGATTGAACACATCCGGATGTGCCTTTTCGATCTCATCCAACAATAATACCGAATAAGGTCTTCGTCTCACAGCTTCTGTAAGCTGGCCTCCTTCCTCATAACCTACATATCCTGGCGGTGCACCAATAAGTCGTGCCACTGTATGCTTTTCCATATACTCGCTCATATCCAGCCTGACCATAGCAGCCTCATCATCGAACAGGAATTCTGCCAGCGCCCTGCCCAACTCTGTCTTGCCTACCCCCGTAGGACCCAGGAACATGAACGAACCTGTGGGACGGTTGATATCTGAGATGCCGGCCCTACCCCTTCGCACCGCGTTGGCAACAGCAGAAATTGCCTCATCCTGCCCCACCACGCGCACCCTGATGCGGTCTTCCATATGCACAAGTTTTTGCATCTCGCCTTCCAGCATCTTGCTCACAGGTATATGTGTCCAGTTGGACACCACCTCTGCTATGTCCTCCTCCTCCACCTCTTCTTTGAGCATTTTCTGGTCTTTCTGAAGCTCTACAAGTTTTGTATTTTCAACTTCCAGCTGCTTTTGAAGGTTCAGCAGTACCCCATATCTGAGTTCGGACGCCTTCTCCAGATTACCTTCGTGTTCTGCCTTCTCGGAATCCATCCTGGTCTTCTCGATATCTCCCTTTATTTTTCGTATAACCTGGATGGCATCCTTTTCAAGTTGCCAGTGGGCTTTCATCTGGCTGGTCTTCTCCTTCAGGTCAGACAATTCTTTATCGATCTTCTCCAGGCGCTCCTTGGAATAATCGTCCTTTTCCTTCTTCACAGCCTGGCGCTCGATCTCAAGCTGCCTGATCTTCCGCTCGGCATCATCCAGTTCTGCTGGCATGCTGTCGATCTCGATCCTGAGCTTTGATGCGGCTTCATCGATCAGGTCAATGGCCTTGTCAGGTAAAAACCGGTCCGTAATATAGCGATGGGACAGCACAGCTGCTGCTACAAGTGCAGAATCCCGGATCCTGACACCGTGGTGCACCTCGTATTTCTCGATCAGTCCTCTCAGGATGGATATAGTCTCATCCACAGTGGGCTCGTCTACCAGTACGGGCTGGAACCTGCGCTCCAACGCAGCATCCTTTTCAATATACTTTCTGTATTCATTCAGCGTGGTGGCACCGATGGCCCGCAGTTCTCCCCTGGCCAGAGCAGGCTTTAGAAGATTTGAGGCATCAATGGATCCTTCGGCCGCCCCCGCGCCTACGAGGGTGTGCAGTTCATCAATGAAAAGGATGATCTTCCCTTCAGAGTCCTGTATCTCTTTGACCACTGCCTTCAGCCGCTCCTCGAACTCACCCCTGAACTTGGTACCTGCCACCAAAGCACCCATGTCAAGAGCCACCACTTTCTTATCCCTGATGGTCTCTGGTACATCCCCTGCAAATATCCGCAGGGCCAATCCTTCTGCGATCGCTGTTTTTCCCACACCCGGCTCGCCTATCAGTACTGGGTTGTTCTTGGTCCTGCGGGAGAGCACCTGGAGTACCCTTCGTATTTCGTTATCCCGCCCGATCACAGGGTCCAGTTTTCCCTGTGATGCAAGTTCAGTGAGGTCCCGGCCGTACTTTTCCAGTGCCTGGTATTTCTCTTCAGGATTCTGGTCAGTGACCCTGGAAGAACCCCTGACCTCCTTGAGTGCTTTAAAGAGCCCATCCTTTGATGCTCCGTTCTCTTTTAAGATCCGCGATGAAATCCCATGTTTCTCATCTGCTATTGCCAGGAGGAGATGTTCAGTGCTTAGGAATTCATCTTTTAGCTGTTTCATCTCATTGAATGCTGCTTCAACCAGATTATTGACCCGCTGGGACATGTAGAGCTGCCCCCCACCTGCTACTTTTGGGAGCTTTTCTATTTCTTCTTCCAGCTGGCCGGTTATTCCAGGTACGTTGGCACCCAGTCGATGAAAGATCTGGAGAGTAAGCCCTTCTTTCTGTTTAATCAGCGCTAGCAAGAGATGCTCTACATCTAGCTGCTGTTGGTTAAGATCAAGCGTGAGGTTCTGGGCATCAGCAAATGCTTCCTGTGCCTTTATGGTAAATCTATCGAAGCGCATGGTAATCACTACATAATGTATATAGTCTTTCTCAAATTAATAGATTAGCTTCTCTACAACAATAAACGGGTGTGAAATATATCCCATTACCAATAAACAACTCCACAATTTAATACTTCAATAATATTCATTTTATTATTGAAATCCAGAAGAATTTAGCAAAATTAATATAACCTGTCCTGTTTTACGTTCTGCATATTTTATGGAGCGTATTCTTTTGGTATCAGCAAAAAAGATAAATTTAACTGGAAGTTTCTTTACAAAATATCTGAAAAAAAGAGACGAAAAAAAACTTTGTTCATATAAAACCCGCCTAATGGATTCACAAAAATCCATAGTTATCGATTGTAGAAGCTGTGACTTTGGTAATTCGGGTCTTAACAATCCTTTTTGTCGAGAAAATATATTCCAGATACTGATCAAGGAACCTATAGTAAACAGACTTGTCCTGTCACACCTGTATGAACGTGATTATGAAGCAGACAATCTAGAAATGCTATATATACTCTCCAGGTTTATCGACAATCTGGAGGTTTATAAAGATGTTGAAATCCCTTCTGAGTGCGGTAAATGTCTTAACAAGCGCCAGGAATTTGTAAATAAAGTACTGGAAACAATGCCCAAAGACCCCATTTCGGCCTACCAAATGCTGTCTGATCACAATCAAAATGGCTACAATTGCGTGAATGAAAGTGGAAATGGATGCAAGAGAGATTTTGATACCCTTATTTCCAAGATGGAGAACTCCACCCAGGGACTTGTTACTGGCTTGAGCCTTAATAAACCCTCAAGTTATTATTATGAAAGAGTGATCAGGCCATATACCAGACCCAGGTTCTCTACGTCGCGTATTTATGCCGAACCACCAGATAATGCTGTATTTTTGGAAGGGTATGATGTGGCCAGATGCGGGGGCAGAGTTATGGAAGTGTCCATATACAGCCTTTCTGACCGGCCTGAGAGCCAATACTTCATCATTCCGCCCGAATATAATCTGCGTCCTGATGAATTGAAACTGCTGGAGTCTGTACGTTCGCATCTGATTCGCCACCGCCCCAGTGACCTGAATTTTGCAGATCCCGCAAACAGCAGGGAATATTTCAGGCGGAGAAGCCAGAAATTGTTGTCTGAACAGGCCAGTGACCAGGGATTCCAGCTCAAACCTGACCAGATAAAAATATTCTCAGATATCCTGGCAAAATATACTACGGGCTTAGGTATACTGGAAGATGTGCTGTCTGATAGCAGAGTTACAGATGTGTATATAAATGCTCCAGTGGAAATGAACCCAGTCCACGTGGTTATAGAGGGCGAGGAATGCTCATCAAATATATTCCTGTCCCATGATGATGTGGATACCATGATATCCCGGTTCAGGGCACTTAGCGGCCGCCCTTTTGGGGAAGCTAACCCGATCCTGGATATGAACCTGGCAGAATACAGATCAAGGGTGTCCTGTATCGGCAATCCGTTAAGTGCCGACGGCCTGGCATATGCTTTCAGAAAACATGCCAATACACCCTGGACTCTCCCCAAGCTAATTAATGAAGGGGCAATGACACCCCTTGCTGCCGGATTATTAAGTTTATTAGTGGACGGAAATTCATCCATTCTAATAGCAGGAGCAGTGGGTGCCGGTAAGACATCCCTGCTCTCTGCATTAATGTTGGAGATCCCGCAAAAATACCGTATCCTGACGATTGAAGATACTCCTGAATTGCCTTTGCGGGATATTCAGCGCCTTGGCTGGAAGGTGCAGGGAATGAACACCCGTTCAGCAGTAGGTGGGTCCGAATCAGAGATCGCACCTGATACAGCTCTTAGAGCCGCACTGCGAATGGGCAATTCCACTTTGATCATTGGAGAGGTCAGGGGACCTGAGACCAGGATACTGTACGAGGCTATGCAGGTGGGTACTGCGGGCAATTCAGTGCTGGGGACTATTCATGGTGCATCCACCCAGACCGTATATGAACGGATCGTTGGGGCTCTGGAAGTGCCGGAACAATCGTTCAAGGCAACTGATGCTGTGGTAGTTTGTTCAAATATACGCATTAGCGGCAGTATGCGCAAAAAGAAACGACTTATCCAGATCTCAGAGGTCACCTCAGCTAATTGGGACGGGTCAGGGACTTTCTTTAATGATCTGATGATGTTCAATACAGCAGTTGATAGTATCGAACCTACAGACTTGCTTGATATGGGGCAGTCAGAACTGATCGGGAAGATCGCTAATAAATGGGGAGTGAGCGTGGATGAAGTGCTGCTTAATATCAAGATGAGAGCACAGATAAAAGGGCTTATTGCTGAAGCAGGCAGGACCAGACCCGAACTTCTGGAAGCTGATAAAGTGGGGCAGGCCAATAATATGTTCTGGTTGTTAATGAATGAATTGCAGGACGGGCAGGGGAAAATAGATCTGAACCAGGTTTATACGGAATGGGTTAAATGGTTCGAAAAAACAATTGACGCATCATAACAACCTCAAAACATCAGGTTTTTCATAAAACGGATGTGTCAATTTAACTGTTCTCCAGGGTTATTATCACTTACAATGTACTACATTTTCACTTTTATTTAATATTATATGTGTAATATAATATGGATTATATAAATGATACGACGGTTTAGAAATAGTTTTATATATTCTTTTTATAGTTTGATTAAAATTACATGGAGGTTTAATTTTGAAATATAAGAATATTGAAATGTTTATAATTTTAGGAATAATCATTATAGGCGCTGTTTTAATTAGCGGTTGCACTGATAGTTCTGAAGATGATGCACACACAGAAGAAGTAACTGAACATCACTGGGGCTATGAAGATGAAGGTGGGCCTGAATATTGGGCTGAACTGGGATACTCTGATTGCTCGGGCGATGAACAATCACCCATAGATGTACCTGTAGGAACTTCAGTTCACAGTGCAGACATCTCCTTTAACTACGATCCATCTGCATTGAATATTGTTAATAATGGGCATTCCATTCAAATGGATTATGATGAGGGCAGTTCCATAGAAGTTGAGAATAATACCTATAAATTGCTGCAGTTACATTTCCACTCACTTAGTGAGAATACCATAAATGGTGAATTCTCTGAAATGGAGATGCATCTGGTACACAAGAGTGACGCAGGTGAATATGTGGTTATTGGTGTAATGATGGATAACGGCAGTGAGAACAGTGCATATGCACCAATATGGGAGCACATGCCTGCTGAAGTGGGAGAAGTTGAAACGATAAGCAATGTGACTGTGGATGCAGATGATTTGCTCCCTGAAACAAAAACATATTACAGATTTGACGGTTCCTTTACCACTCCACCATGTACTGAGGGTGTGAATTGGTTCCTGATGGATACTCCTGTAGAGCTGTCAACCGAACAGATCAATGCTTTCAAATTGATCTACTCAAATAACTACCGACCAGTCCAGCCACTCAATGATCGTGAGTTTTACTGAAATGGTTTAGCAACGATTTTGAGAATAATGTAAATTGGGGAATTGATTTCCCCTCATTTTTATTTTTTTCTTCTCCATTAAGTCTTTCGACCATCCCGACCCCGGATTCGGTATTGATCTACCAGCAGGGTTTTGAGGTGCTTATGGGGTATCTTATGCCTCTGCTTGGATACGGTGTGGTTGGGCTGGGTCTTGCATATCTACTGCTGAAGAATGAAGTAGCGGGATAAATGCCCGCAATCCAAGTTTCTCATTTCAAATCTTCATGAAGTTTATTTAGCTTTCTATCGCCTCAGGCAATTACCTGACAATCTCCCTGAAAGTCTCAGGCCAATTCTCAGGGTCCATCCCGTCCTTCACAAAAAAAGCACTCGCTCAGCGCTCAAGCCCGATACCACAAAATCCCCACCTATCCCAGCAGCCACTTCCACAGCGGCACAAACTCAATATTGCTGCCTTTGAAGTCTTCCTTAGCTTCATAATCCCAGGTGATTACCAGCAGATTTTTGCATTCCAGTTCTTTTGAGGACTTGACCAGGGATTTTAACTCACGCTCTTTTGTTTTAATATCCTCAATGTCATAGCATACCTGTATTAACTGCTTAACCCCATGTCCCTGTGCCAGGACAAAATCCACTTCTATTCCTGATGTTTCTTTCCAGTAATATATCTCAAGTATGGGGTCAAAGTAGTGCTTTTTTCTTAACAGCTCAGTGGCGACAATATTTTCAATTCTTCTTTCCCTGTCTTCTATGCCGTGCAGTATCACGAACCCATGATCTACCAGATATATTTTAGGTATGCTTCCCTCAACTTCCCTGACACCTTTCCCGTATTTCCTGATAAGGAATATGAAATTTATATCTACCAGGTAAGAGAAATATTCGTAGACCTTTACATGGCTCAGTGACTCTTTTGCCGAAAGCAGGTAATTCCCCAATTTCCTGACCGACAGCTCCCTTGCAAAGTTTCTTACAAGGGATTTTATCATAAATTTCAGGGCAGATATCTTTTCAATACCATATCTCTCAACAAGGTCACGGTAGACCATCAGGTCGATATATTCTTTCAGTGTCCGAATCCTGACTGTCCTGTCGTATTCCAGCAATTCTGGAAAACCACCGTATTCGAGGTATTCATCCAGGTGTCTTTTCAGCAGTCCTCTTTCAGATTCTATTAATGGGAATTCGGGTTTGAAACTTTTTGCAACCAGGAATTCCCTTAAGGATAACGGGAACAGGTTATACGACAATGTCCGCCCCCTCAGGCTGGTGGCTATTTCCTGGGATAACATTTTTGAGGATGAACCTGTCAGGAATATCCGAACATTTTTCTTTTCGGTAAGCCTTCTGATAAACTTCTCCCAGCCTTCAATCTCCTGAATTTCATCAAAGAAGAGGTAAAGTAGGTCAGCCTCAGGATTTATCTTGTAGTACAGCTCGACTATGGTTGAGAGGTCGCCTGTTGTTAGTTCGCTTAGTCGTTCATCTTCAAAGTTAATGTAAAATATTCGTTTTTTATCCAGGCCCTCATCCAGCAATTGCTGGATTATCTGGAACAGGTAGTATGTTTTTCCGGTGCGTCTCAGGCCGATGACTGTGATTACTTTGTCGGTGTCGGCCGGGATGGATAGTTCTCTTTTGAATAGTGGGGGGATGGGGTATTTGTGGAATTCTGTGATTACTTCTTCCAGATA
>DATKUV010000016.1:0-7842 GCA_035530415.1 Candidatus Nanoarchaeia archaeon
GATGGTGTCCGATGCCGAGAGCATGGGAGCAGATGCTGTTATCAATGTGAGGTTCATGACATCCATGATAATGTCAGGAGCTGCCGAGATACTGGCATACGGGACTGCAGTTAAGATCAAGGATAGACAGTCATAATCTCAATTTTCTCTTTTAGATAACCTTTAATTTATTCAGGTTCTAATTAATGTCGGGTGATAATTTGAAAGTATTTAAGTGTAAAATTTGTCAGGAAGGTTATTTGGGGGACGAAGCACCAACACACTGTCCATTTTGCGGTGCACACAGACCATATATAATCGATCCAAAGGATTTTGATATTCCAGAATATGCATTGACAGATATGTCACGCAAGAACCTGGAAGAGGCTTTGAAACTGGAAGTGGGTAATGCAGAATTCTATTTCTGTGCTGCTGCCAAAGCAGACAATGTGGCAGATGCTACCATGTTCAAAAGACTTGGTAAGATCGAGTCCGAGCACGCAGCAACCATTGCCAAAGAATTGAAGTTTTCATCCCCTGATATCAGCAGGGACAAGGACATGTGCAGCGATAAAAATGTGGGCAATCTTTCAGAATCCCACCAGCGGGAAGCTAATGCAATAAGCCATTATACCCAGTTCTTGAGCGAGGCTACAGAAAATCGAATAAAAGAAATATTTACTGCCATAATAGAGATCGAGAAGGATCATCTGAGCCTTACAGAAGGCAGATTCTAATGTTAGAGTTGGGATTTCTCCCAACTCCAAAATTATTATTTAATTCTTCTTATCAAATACACAGCCATCGATAGACCAGATAATGCAATTACTGATCCAAAACCTGGCACACTTGAATCAGGTTCATCTGGCATTTCAGTTTCAGATTGCTCTTCTTCTTCTTCGGCCACAATCTCAACAACATGCTCTGAGAATTCAGGAACATTGATCATGATCTGTGCTCTACTTCTTGATTCCTGGGAAATAAAACAGGCAAAATGTGTTGCAATACTAACCTGTTCAGGATTATCTATGCAATTGATAGAAATATTATCATAATAGATATGTAATCTTTCCCTTTCCTGCAATTGTAAAGAAGTATTATCCAGATTAAAGCTCAGTATTTTCCCGGTTGGGTCTGTCGAATTCAACCTTAATCGTATCATTTCAGTGTTCATTACTTCGGTATGTATCCTAAGGTGATTTGAGTAATTTACCATATTCATTGAACCATTCATACCAAGATAAACTTCAGCACCGACGCGGTTTTTAGCAATCTCCTGAACAATCAACCTGTTCATTTGACTCAACCTTGGCATATTTACTGGCAATGCCCTCACTACCATTAAACTATCTTCAGGCACATCAACAACGATGTCGTCACTTTTGTCAACTTCAAATGAACCTTCATCAGGATATACAATATATACCTCAACTTCATTAGATACAATTTTTACCGTATTATCCTCTTTAGTAGCTATTACCCCATCAGCCAGGATAAAGTTGACAGTGTATGAATCAGAACTCACAAAATTAATCACAGCAGCCGGATTATCATGTACCTGCATGATAATGTTTCCATCAGCATCAATTATCTTTGTCATTGAGCCCAGGACCTGGGTTTCACCGAAATCTAACCCATCAACTCTAATTGAATCAAAAACAGCATTTCCTGCAATACTATAATTTGAAATTTCTCCAGTTGCTTCATTCACTGTAAAGGTAACATAATGTCCGAACATATTTCCCCCACTGTGCATGAATCCCATGCCCTGCATACCTACTTCATGGCGCAAATTCTGGCCTTGCTGCATCATATCATATGCGTTCATGGGTCCCATTCCAACATTCATACTAGCTTTGGGGTCACTCATTAATGCTTCAACGTTACTGATAATTAATATAATCACCAATAGCGTTAGAACCATTCCACTAACATATCTATTATTCACATTATCACTCCAATTTAATATTCTTTAGTAAAGATTGGTATGTTGAGTTATATAAATTACGTTTCTGTATCCGTTAGGCTTATAGGTAACAAGGTATATTCAGATACTCGCAGCCCGGTAGTGTAGTGGTCAATCATGGAGGATTCTGGATCCCCCGACTTCGGTTCGAATCCGTACCGGGCTACTATCCACATTATTTTAATGTATCCCCATCTATACTTTTTTGAATATCCTTAGGGTTTTAGTGGTTAAAAAAGATTAGACGAATCGGCTGTGGCTAACCATCTGGCAAATTTCACTTATCAGAGGATGCTCCCAGTATTGCCGATAAAGAAATGTGAATTCTGCATCCGGGTTTAATTGGATTAACTTCTTAGTATTTTCAAGGGCACATGTTAATGATTCATAATCCGGGATATTGATCACTTCAGCATTTAATGGATGGGTTTCCTTCAGTTCCAATGGGTAGGCACCAAAAGGTGGTTTGAAGTGCAGCACATGGTTATATTCAGCTTCACCAGATATCTTTCCGCCTGGCCTTATAAGTACAGTCCCTTCCAGTTTAAAATTTTCAAGACGCTTGTTCCATCTGAGCACTTCAGATCTGTTTACTGATTGGGGACCGCAGTAGAAGTATGTGGATTTAGAGGTCGGGTCGAACTGCTCGATCCAATCCATATGGGATGTCATTCTTTTCAGGCCGTCTAATAGTCGGGGATGGGAACGGCATCGCCTTTCCACCAGTTCCCACAACTTCCCATCCCTGATAGCCTGTTTAACATTCCTGATCTCTGCAAAAGTAACATAGAGGTTGTGCCTGGCCAGAAGTTCTATTTTATCAGGACTGGCTGAGATCTCCCTGGCTGTATGACCGATGCAGATAGGGCAGGCGCAGGGAAGGTACCCAAGGTCTGTGATATGGTAGGTTCCATCGGCAGTAAGATACCTGCCATCCTTGGCATACAGGGCATAAGCTGCCGAATCAAAGAGATCGCAGCCCAGTGCCACAGCCAGTGCAAACACCATTGGGTGACCTGCACCGAACAGGTGGACCGGAGCCGACGAGGGTAAGCCTTTCTTTGCACTTACAATAACATCTACCAGGTCAGCATACCGGTAGGATTCCATTAACGGCACTACTGCACCTATAGGGTATATGTCAAAACCTGCACTGCCCAGCTGGCGGGCTGCCTGCTCCCTCAGGTCCGGATATCGTCCGCCCTGGATAGGAGCTGCCAGCAACATCTTGCTGTCCTTATTAAGCTCCAGGGCCTCCATCAACCTTTCATTTGTGGTTACAAGTTCCTGTTTAACCTTATCAAAGTCAGCATCTGGCGGCGTGGGAATATCTAACGGCACACCAATATCAGTCCCAATGGACTGTTGGAATTCGATGATCTGTGCATTATTCACTTCGACCTCACCATAGACACTCAATTGGAATGAGCCGCTGTCAGTCATAATAGGCCCGTCGAATTCCAGAAGGCTGTGAAGACCTTCATTGAGCGCCCTTGCCTTTAGCGCCTCTTTACGATATATGATATAAGAATTGGTAATGATCATCTGGGCGCCGAAACCTGGCATCTCCTTTGCCGGGATTGTCTGAATATTGGGATTTATCACCGGCATGATGGTTGGTGTTTCTACAGTTCCGTGGAGTGTGGTCAGGCGTCCGATCCTGCCTGCCAGGTCCTTGTGGGTAATTTCAAAAATATCGGGCATAATTTGATCCAAAATAAATATTTCAACTCAAAAGGTCAGCAGCTTTCACCAGCGGCAATAGCAGTATTCCGATAGCTTCCAGACCGGCCTGTGCTCCTTCGTTCCTGTCTACTATAGTAATAACAGTATCCACTTTCGCTCCCTCTTCCTTCAGGGCCTTGATGGCTTCGATCACTGATGAGCCGGTAGTTGTCACATCCTCCACCATCAGCAGACTCCTTTCCTGGACATCTCCTATAAAACGGCCCCCTGTCCCGTATTCTTTTAACGATTTTCTGATGATCACCAGGGGAAGACCTGATCTTAGCGATACGGCAGTGGCCAGCGGGACCGCTCCAACAGCAACACCCCCAATGGCCTCAGCACAGATACCCTTTTCATGAATAATTTCTACGATCCGCCGGGCAATCAAATCCAGGGTTACAGGATCAGAAATGGCTTTCTTGATGTCGACATAATAATTACTTTTCCTGCCAGATGCCAGGGTAAAATCCCCGAACTTTACAGCTTTACAATCCTTTAATGCT
Organism: Candidatus Nanoarchaeia archaeon; assembly: GCA_035530415.1. Lineage (GTDB taxonomy): Archaea > Halobacteriota > Methanosarcinia > Methanosarcinales > Methanocomedenaceae > Kmv04. The sequence continues at coordinate 4,177 of DATKUV010000016.1, forward strand.
TGAATCAATTCTTTATCCATTAATTTCACTACCAGGGCTCTTTCTTGACCTTTATAAGATATCCGAATACATTTGTGGTAATATGCAATAAAGGTGTGATCACAAGTACTGTAATTATTATCCAGAATGTGAAATAGGTTTTGAACCAGACAGATGCGAATATTAGTGTTAACAACCAGGCACCCAGTACAAAATCCAGCTGGTCGGCCACAGGAAACATAGCCCCCCGCTTAAGATTCAACCTTCTTTTAATAAAACTCTCAGCACTGTCTCCCAGTAAAGCTCCTAACGCCATTAAGAACACTACTAACATGGCGCTATAGGAATATGCACCCAAAGCTGATTGAAAGCTGGGCCATTCATTAAAAAGACCAATAGATGCAAGATAAGGAGCAAATTTTACCTGAACAAATCCGATTCCCAGACCGCATAACGTACCGGCAACAAGGCCCCTGATAGTTTTCCCATTTCCCAATATCCGCTTTCCGTCAACGAATTTTTTGCCAAGATCTATGGGAGTCCCCCCTCCAAACACAGCAGCCATGGGATTTGCAACATAAGCTGGAAGCATGAGCCAGATTGCTGCTGTTACAATATCGATAATGGTCATGCTACGTTAATATTCATATTTGATATTAAAAGTATTGAAAAAGGAAATTATACTGTGAACGGGATGCGCTCGATCTTGCCAGCATTAAGATTCTTGAACTCCACTCCTCCAGGCACACCCATAATTTCAATCCCGTTGAACTCATCCACACCGCACAGAATGTCCTGTTCCGGATGGGTACCTGGTGTGATATCACAGCTTATACGGATACGGCTGCCTACAGATACTACGATCTTCAACCTTTTTGATGCAGGGTGTTTCTTAGGAAGCACAATAAGAGGTGTACCTACTTCCCTGATCATATAAAGCACGCATTTGATACCAGCTAACGTGGTCTTTTTTGTATCAAATCCTGACGAGACCAACAGGTCGTCAGGTTCCAGACCGAGTACGATTTCTTCCTCTTCAGTCTCAAGAAAAAATAGATTATTATTTCCAGCTTTGACTATGCCAATGACACCATCACTGCCCTGAAGCATCAGCATTTCATCTTCATTTAAGGGTATCATAAACTTGATCTTACGATTAATTCACAGTTTCCACATTTTTTGAATGACAGGTTGGACACATGATCCTCCTACCCATTCCTCTGAATAAATTGCCGCAATCCTTGCATTTGCATTCTTTAGCTTCAAGGGCATCTGCCACATCTACACTAAAAGCATCATCTACACTACACATGAGATTTTTCACCTCCAAAAATGATCATGATTATATATGTTCCATTGGAAAGATGATATATTAAACTTTCCTGATTTTTCGATATCTTGTGATGTAGGATGGTTAGATTTAGTATTATGAAATTTTATACAAACCATATAATATATGTGTAATGAAATAATATTGAATAACAGAATCTGAATAATATAAAAAAGGAAGTACTGGTAAATGACCTCAAAAAGTTCTATAATTTTCACAAGTGCATTATTGTTTCTAATATTTTCATTCACATTTTCAACAGTATCGGCTTTTGCTGGAATGGGAGCAAATGATAACGTGTCAACCAGCAGCAATAGTATGGGGGCAAATCCCACCTATTCATATGGTACAGATATCGTTATGATGCAGCAACTGATAGAAATTGATCAGGTATCATATGACGATTACATAAAAGTTGCAGAAACTCTTGTTATATGGAATGCCGGGACTGAAAACTATACAGGACCTATCTATGCCTGGATGCCGGATGAAGCTTTTGAAGTAAATATAGCACTGCTGGAAATGGTTATGAGTGGCCAGATAAATCTAATTGAATACTCTATACAAGGAAATGTGGTGAGTTGGAATGGTACAGTTCTGGCAGGACCAAACATGCCTCCCATGTATCGTTTGGAATATAAGGTACCTAAAGCATCCACAGATACAATTTCCGTTACAAAGAAACTGAAATATCCCACGCTGGTAAATTATAATTATATACCATCTCCAGGCATGCCTGCTCTTGTGATCAAAGTAATGAAATCCGAAGATATGGAAATCAGTTTCACAAATGGAGCAGGTAATAAAATTGAAGCAGATTCTGTAGAGATCCTGGAAGATTCCAAGACATATAATTGGGCACTACCTCTTTTTGAAGAGATCACTATTAAATCGGAAAAACCTGGTGTAGGAAGTTCTGATATTACTCTTTATTTAATAATTGCTTTAATTATTATTGTAATAATTGGATATTCAGTTTTGAGAGGGAAAAGTACTGCAATCAAGAACTTCGAAGAAAAATTGGCAGCTGTTATCCCCCAAAAACAGGATGATGAGATTTACCTGGATAAGGAAGATGAGGAGGATGTAGAAGATGAAGACGAGCATGAAGATGACGAAGATGAATTTGAAGTGGCAGACATTAATGACCTGAACTTAGATCAACTAAGATCTGCTAAAAAGTCAATATTAAATCTTCTCCTGGAATTAGATGAGGATTATTCTAGTGGCAACTTATCGGAGGAAGAGTACAATCGAATTCGTTCGGATTATAAGGATAAGGCCATCGAAATACTCAGTCAAATAGATGCTCTTGAAGAATAAGGGATAATTCTAATTAGCTGCCCGTGTTTTTTGATACATGCAGTATAATCTGTTTTTGCCTTAATTCTGGTCAATTGATTTTATTTATTCACCTCTTACCAGTGAGGTCAAAACACCAATTCCACAAATAATTGCGGCTACTATAAGTGCATCATGAAATCCACCTAAGAAGGCTGATTCCTGGGCAAATCCGGCAATTTCCAGGGAATGGGAGCTTCTGGTGAATATCGCTCCAGAGATAGCAATACCTGTGACCATTCCAAGATTGCGGACCATTGCAAGCATGCCCCCTGCTATTCCAAGCCTGTTTTTGGGAACAGCTCCCATAACTATACTGTTATTTGGGGATTGGAATAACCCCATACCCAAACCCACAAGACCCAGCCTGATAACAATATCAAAGAAACTGGAGTCCATTCCCAGATTGCTTATAAGAAACAGGGCCAGACCTGTGATAGCCATTCCAGCACTACTAAGTTTGAATGAGTTAGTCTTATCAGACATCCAGCCGCTGAGAGGTGCAACCAATGCCATGACAAGAGGAATTGACATATATACTACTCCTACATTCCTGTCACTATAACCCAGCAGATCTTTCAGATAAAAAGGGATAAGCAGTACCACGCCAGACATTGCCACGAAACTCAAAAATCCGCTGACATTTGAAGCAGAGAAGGGTCTGTTCCTGAAAAGAGATAGTTCAATCATGGGTTGGCTGGCATTGTTTTCCACTATAATGAATAGTAGTAAAAATACCATAAAAATTACAATCAGCCCCAGGAACTCCAGAGATCCCACTCCATGGCTATTCGTGATTCCCAACAATAGTGCAGTCAGGCTAATGAACATGAAAACAGCACCCAGAATATCGAATTTCTGTTCAGCATGAACCTCATCCGGATTTAGGGTCTTTAACGCATAAACCGTTCCTAATAAACCGATCGGGATATTGATATAAAAAATACTTTGCCAGCCTATCCAGTCTATCAAGAAACCTCCAAGTGCCGGTCCGGCCATAAAACCGATGCTCACCA
>DATKUV010000017.1:0-4911 GCA_035530415.1 Candidatus Nanoarchaeia archaeon
TGAGCCTACAGTGGTTTATGAAAATAAACCCACACTTTCAAGGCTGTTGTTTGGTAGTGAAGAAGGAATGGGTGATCAATCAAAGGCTTTTTTACGGTATCTATTCGAAAGTCCTTTCGGGAGAATTATGGCTTAGTCCACTTTTTTTTCTAAAAACTTTTTAGTCAAACGTTAGTTAGTAAAATTTCTTAACTGGTTGTATACAAAATGGGGTTCACTCCAATTCGTGGTCTTGCTGATAACAAAGTAAAAATAACTTCATAAACAACCTCGATTGTACTAACATGAACAATATAGACTACGATCCTTTCCTTGGAAAAATTGAAACAATAATCGGGTACAAGTTCAAAAACAAGCGACTTGGCCTATCAGCAATAACCACCCGTTCCTATTCGAACCTGCACACCAAGTGTCCAGATAATCAGGCCCTGGAATTCTTAGGCGATGCAGTATTATCATTAGTGAGTGCTGAGCTGTTCTATGAAAAATGGTCCCAGCTAAAATATAATGAAGTGTTCGATGACATGACTCCTGAAAGTGTAATGACAAAGATCAGACAGGAAGTGGTCAACAACAAATATCTAGCTGAATGTGCTGATAAATATCATCTGTGCGATTTTATCTATCATGTCCAGGACAATTCGAGTTATATTTGCGGAAGTTCCGGATCCGACATTATCGAATCATTGATCGCTGCAATATATCTGGACAATAACAAATCCATTCTAAAAGCAAAAGAATTTATTCTGGAATTCCTTGACTTTTCAAGTCTATTGGAGAATGAGGAAAAACTTATCGAAGCGGTCACACGCAAGAACCAAAAGGACATGTTGATCCACAAATTCCAGAAATTGAAACGATATACACCAAATACTGATTATCCTCTAATTGAGGACAGATTCAACCCGGATGATAATACCCACCATTTTCTACTGGGCATTCGAATAGATGGAATATTGCTGCCAGGGATAACAGGAGAAGGAACAAATAAAGCTGAAGCAGAGTACCAGGCAGCAGAAAATGCCTACAAATTCCTTGAAAAAATATCCTGGGACCTTTCAATTGTCAGTTGACCAATTACTACAAATAAAATAAGGTTTAATGTTATTTCATCATGGGGTAGTAATCGATGATAGTTGAAGAAATGATAAAGACAATTACTGAAGAAATCGCTGAGATGATTTCCACAAAGACTGTTGTGGGAGATCATATTACCATTGATGGCAGAACGATAATTCCTGTCACAAAGGTAAGTTTTGGTTTTGGCAGCGGCGGCGGAGAAGGCAAGAAAAACGGCAAAGATGAAGGTACAGGCGGCGGCGGTGGCGGTGGAGCTGTAATAACACCCGTTGCTTTTCTTGTGATAACCCAGGACGACATCAAACTGCTTACCATTAAAGATAAAGGTTCTCTGGCCCAGCTGACCGATGTATTGCCTGAAATGATGGATAAATACAAATCAATAATGGATGAGCGAAAAAACCCAAAATCCGAACAATCCGAGGAATAAATAAAATATTCCAATTCAGGATTGTATGACCTGGCAATTGATACCCGGGATTCTCATTGCATTGATACTGATAGTCCTGGGTCTTTTGATGTTTCCAGTTATAATCAATGTCGAATCTAATAGATCCAGGGGAGTAATCGACGGGAGGGTATCTGTCCAATGGGTAATAATCAAATTAAGGCATTCATTAAAGGATAAAAAAACCGAAATCCTGCTTTTCAGTCATAGAATGATTAGTCTGCAGCATAAAGAAGAACCAATTGCTACCAATAAATCTGCCAGACAACAAGATATTGCCAAACCAAAAGTTAGTAAAGAACCTAAAAAATCTAAGAAAACCCGAAAAATCTCACCAATTACCTCTCTCAATGTTATAAAACCTTTATTAAGGTTTTTTCGTGGACTATTTGCCACTATCAGTTTCAGGCATATCTCAATTGATACAACGTACGGTATGGATGACCCGGGACTTACAGGTATGCTTACAGGATACCTTCATGCTGTTAAAGGGTCAACTCAATTGGGGCAGAATTTCCAATTCACTCCGGATTTTACCAGATCAATATTGGATTGGGATCTGAGTGCATCAGCTTCCATAACCCCACTTCGGATTTTTTCGCCCATTGCCAGGTTCATTACCAACAGGCAGGTGTTAAGGTCTGGTTGGGAGATAATCAGAGGATAGGTAACAGAAACCCCCCCTACCAGATTCATCCGCCTGATACAACTCTTAATATTTCAAGATAGTCAGTAGATACCATTTCATCCAATGGAACCGGTCTATGGTCCACCATAATAATAACGGTCTCCGGATTTATCTTTAGACAGGCTAACACATCATAATAAGTGCTTCCCTGTTCAATATCAATAGATTTTTCACTAACCCCACCGGCCAGAACCTTAACCCATATTTTCAAAAAGTCTTACTCCTCTTCAGGCAACTCAGCAATTTCCCCTTCCGATGTTGTCAAAGATTCAAGATTATTCTCAATCAGTTTTTTTTCAAGAATTTCCTGTTTTCTATCGCCTTTTCGTTCCAGATCTCTTTTTTTAAATTTGGACATCGAAGTCACCTCAACTTCAAATGAGACTCAATATTTAATAACCTTATGTATCATCCCTGATCTCATCAAATGCCAGCTGGTCCCAGTCCAGCTCCCCAAGCACGATCTCGAACTCCATAGGGGTGAGAATGGGTGTATTGTACCGGTTTGAATCATCTATTGCAATGCGTGGGCATGCGGTATTTACAAAAGCATCTACCTTGAACTGCAATAGTGCATCAGGGGTGATATTATCCAGCGATATTATGAGGTATTGTTTATTGTGTTTTTCAGCTAATCGTCCCAATTCTTCTGCCAGCATCATTCGATTCTGCCCGATCTTGGTTGATACGATAATCCCAAAGATCTTAGCATCAAGACTTTTTGTAATAATTCCGTATCGAATACGCAATATCCTTTCCGGGTCAATCCATTCTATTGTGTCTGTAAAAGGGTCGGCTGCCAGGACCTTTCGTTTGGTTGCAATTGCTACTCCAAGTGGATGGAACTTACCGGATCCAATATACATATACTTGTCGCACTCCACATCTGCTGCTGAAAAATTGCATCCAAGCAGCTGACCCGGATATTTTATCCTTGAATCACCAGGGCCAAATTTGCAGGTGATCCCTTTTGATTCCAGAATTGATCTTGCCTCTTCCATTTGATGAACATGCTGTACAGTTGTTAATAACCCAAGAGGGCCTGACCCCAATTCAATTGCTGCTTTTTCCACAACCGGTCTAATGTCGGCTTTTGAGGGTGTTTCTACATATATAACATTATCAAGCCCACATTCTAATTCAGAATGGCCAAAATGGAACAGGATATCCACAGATTCCATAATTGCCATATCGATATCACATGCCCCGTAACACGGATTTCCGGAAATAATTATATCCGCTTTTGTCCGGTTCTTAAGTTCCCGGGCAATTGAGAACGCAAGTCTTTTAAACCCTTCAGGAAACTGAAGCCCCACAGTGCTGGCTCCAGATCTTTCTATCAATCCAACAACCCTGTCCAGGTCGAAATCAAAACTGCTTGATATAGAGGAATTATCCATATTTGAAGAAAAATAATTAAATTATTTTTACACCTTTCGAATCGACTTCAAGTTTCACCAGGGTCTTAAGCGGGTATCCCGAATGTCTAAGATGCTCAGCCCCTACACCTCGTTCAATTACTACCACTACATCACAAATCACTGCACCGATCTTTTCAACAGCAGAACAGACTGCTTTCATCGTTCCCCCGGTGCTGATCACATCATCGATAATAATCAGACGTTCTCCTTTAGATATTCCATTCATGAACAGTTTGCCTTTTGAGTAACCTGTAGATTGGTCGATCTCAACTTCATTGGGAAGGTGATAAGGTCTTTTCCTTATAATTGAGAGAGGAAGACCAGTGCTTAGTGCAAAGGCGGTTCCAATATGGATTCCCATAGCTTCAATAGTAAGTATTTTATCGAATCCGGGATTTGCTACTGCTAATATCCTGTCTGTGACCTCTTTTAATAGACTGGGCTCCAGGTATGGTACACCATCTGAGATTGGGTGAATAAAATAATGGTATTCCCCTCGTTTAACGATAGGGGCTGCTTTTAATGATTCTTCAAGAAGATTGGGCATATCTATATTAATATGCCACAATCCCACTTTTACCTATCGATTATTTATCCTTTCTTGAGTTTCTCGGCAATATCCTTACCTAACCGGTTGCACTCCTTGATATCCTTATCACCCGGCTTATATTGTACCCTCAGTACCGGATCCAATATTTCCATTCCCCCTTTTCGCATCTTATCTGCGATCATTCCCGGGGCCTCACCACTCCACCCATATGAACCAAATGCAACACCTATTTTTCCTTTTATTCCTGCTTTTACCATTGCATCCACGAATTTTTCTATAGGTGGCAGAATGGTGTAATGAAATGTGGAAGAACCCATAGCTATAGCATCAGCTGCGGCAGCTTCCTCGGGTTTCCAGTCATAGAAACTCTTAATTTCCACATCGATATTCCTTGATTTTGCACCATCAGCTATTGCTTCCGCCATAATTTTAGTATTTCCCTGGGTACTTAGATATATAACTGCTAGTTTTGACATTTATCAGTTTTTCGTTAAACAAAAAAGAATTAATATGAAAATTAAACACTTTTTCCTATTACAATTTTCATACAAACTCCAAATAAAACAAAGTATGTTTATGATTTATAAGATTTTCTGTGAAGTGGGCTATACAACCAATCAAATCACAAAATTAAAATATATTAAAACAAAAGTAAACATACCACTATAATTTTATTTCAAGGGTAGGGAATATGAAAGACTATGTAAGAGTCTCAGACGTCAGC
>DATKUV010000018.1:0-2744 GCA_035530415.1 Candidatus Nanoarchaeia archaeon
ATGGCCCAATGCCTGTCTTACAGCAGCAGCCAGGTTATTTGAATAATATTTGGATATTAGATGGGCCAGTACTTCCGTATCAGTATCTGATAAGAACTCATAGCCTTCAGATATCAATTCTTCTTTCAATTCCTGATAATTTTCGATAATACCGTTATGTACAACTGAGATGTGGCCAGATGAATGAGGGTGCGCGTTCTGTTGGGTTGGCTTTCCATGTGTGGCCCATCTGGTGTGTCCAATGCCAATGTGTGAAAGGATGGCAGGAACTACGGATTCAAGTCTGGATATCTCACCTTCCTTTTTGAATATGCTAATGTTTCCTTCATCATCTATAACAGCTAATCCGGCAGAATCATAACCCCTATATTCTAATCTTTTTAGTGACTCAAAAAGAATCTTAATTGCGTCCCCATTCCCAATATAGCCAACTATTCCACACATTATTTTAACCTAATTAAATCAATAAAGCATTTTCAGGTATATCCTTTGAGATAATACACCCAGATGCTATGTTACATCCTGTTGCTATCATTTTACCGGGCTCAGTAAGCACTCTGTGTTTGATCTCATTTCCATCCCCAATGACTGCACCCAGTTTTTCAGCCCTGTGGAGTATTCCTTTCATTTCGATCACCAAATTCTCACCCGTTTCTGTGATAAAATGTGAACCTATACTGTTGTGGGCTCCAATGAGAGTGTTGGATATATATGAAAAAGCACCAATCCTTACATCATGATTGATAATACTATTATTGATCTGATTAAATGGTTCAATTGTGCAATTATTGCCAATTGTGGTTGAGGGAAGTATCACAACATTAGGCCCGATCTCACAATTTTTTCCGATAATTACTGGCCCAATGATATATGAGCCTGACCTTACAATTGTATTAGCTCCTATACTGACATTGCCTTTAATTATTGCTCCTGCTTCAACATTGCCATTTATGATCGGCTGTTTGCATCGTTCCAGCAGGTAAGCATTAACATTTAATAAGTCCCATGAGTGAACAGCATCAATCCATATGGACTGTGACTTGACCATTGTCACAACCTTACCTTCATCAATTATCTGTTGAATGCTGTCGATAATACTATATTCTCCTGTTTCAGAGATCATAGTTGACTCAATAGCTGTAAAAATATCGGGATTAAAAATATAGATCCCGGTATTTATCATCCTGCTGACATCTTTTTTTGGCTTTTCAACAATTTGTTTTACATTATTATTATTATCAGAGATTACAACGCCATACCCTTCGATATCCTCTCTTGTGACAGTTAAGATTGAAATGTCGCCTGATTTGTTTTCAAGGAGATCGGAGATGGTCTCAGCTTCAATAATATTATCACCATTAAGCACAATGAATTCGTCTTCAATGTAAGTTGCAGCTTGTTTTAAGGCATGGGCTGTGCCAAGCTGCCCTTTTTGTTCTATGTATGTAATATTTACTCCAAAGTTTATTCCATCCCGGAAATAATCCATAATACGTTCTTTTTTATATCCAACAACCAATATTATATCAACAATCCCGCACCGTGCAAGGGCATCAATGATGTGTTCCAGAATCGGTTTATTAGCTACTAACAGCATTACCTTTGAACGAGTAAGAGTAAGTGGCCGGCATCTAAGTCCTTCACCGGCTGCTAGAATAACTGCCTTCATATTTTATCACATACTAAATTATCATTGATTAATATAAAACGTTGCTATATTTGGCACAATATCATTTTCCAGTTATTATAAGGTATTGATTACAAATGTATTCCGGAATTAATAAAAAAAACAAGAGCAGTAGAATTCAACAATAGATGAGATTACGCACCGTTCATTCGGCATCCTCGAAATACCTCACCGTCTCCTTTAACCCATCCCCCAATCCAACCTTAGGCTCCCACCCCAGCACATCCTTAGCCCTTGATATATCCGGCCTCCGAACCTTAGGATCATCCACAGGCAGATCCTCAAAAACAATCCTTGAATCACTTCCAATAATCTCAATAACCCTCTCAGCAAACTCCAGCATACTCATCTCTTCAGGATTCCCGATATTAACAGGCTCCACAAAATCCGACATCATCAACCGATAGATCCCATCAATCAGATCAGATACATAACAGAACGACCTGGTCTGCCTTCCATCCCCATACACCGTAATATCCTCACCCTTAAGCGCCTGGTTAATAAAATTCGGCACCACCCGCCCATCATTTGCACGCATCCGGGGACCATACGTATTAAAGATCCGCACTATCCGCGTATTAACTCCATGGAACCGATGATATGCCATAGTAATCGCTTCAGCATACCTTTTCGCCTCATCATACACACCTCTCGGCCCGATAGGATTCACATTGCCCCAGTACGTTTCAGGCTGGGGGTTCACCAGCGGGTCACCGTAAACTTCAGAGGTTGATGCCAGCAGGAACCGGGCTTTCTGTTCTTTTGCCAGCCCCAGCAAATTATAGGTTCCAAGTGCTCCTACCTTGAGCGTCTGGATAGGCAGGTCAAGATAATCTATTGGGGATGCAGGGCTTGCAAGGTGGAAAATATAATCGATCTTATCACCAAAATATATAGGTTTCGTGACGTCATGTTTAAGATAGGTGAACCTATCTGAATCGATGTGTTCAATATTTTGGGTATTACCTGTCACAAGATTATCTATACAAATTACCTCATGACCTTTATCTAATAAAAGATCGCAGAGGTGCGATCCTAAAAATCCGGCACCGCCTGT
>DATKUV010000019.1:0-9075 GCA_035530415.1 Candidatus Nanoarchaeia archaeon
GCTTTGATGATATCATTCTGATCTTTTATTTTGCCTTTTTCAATGGAAACAGACAATAGCTTTTCAATCAAATCAATCTCTTTAGCAGAGAAAGTTTCATCATATTTGTTATCCCTGAATATCTTATCCCTTATTGCCTCAAGAATAAATTCCTGAATATTCCGATAACCAAAGTTCTCGGTGTACTGCTCTGCAGCCAATTGTAATTTTGAAGGCAATCGAATGTTTATCTGTGTACTTACAGAAGTCATAGATACCAATATGTAGTTATTGGTATTTAATACTGTGACTACCCCTGCTCCTCCTCTCGCCTTCACTCAACCCAGGTGCCCATCCTGATCTTGCTTCGCCCGGTCTTGTGGTGTAGGGGATGGCAGGTGCTTTTAGATTATTCTGGCAGTTGAGGGTGTGGCCATGTATAGCTGACCCTGCTACAACTACCGATAGGTAGCAAGATGGCAGCCAACCTTATGGATTTGTATAACCATTGAAATGCAATTCACCCTCTTCAATTCTTACGGTTTCCTGCTGCCCCTTCTCGGCTTCACTTTGGCCGGGTGTCCCTCTTGATCTGCTACGCACGGTCTTGTCGTGTGGGGGGTGGCAGGCGCTTTGTTAGGTTTTGATATTATGCTCCACAGTGATGACTACACTTGCCTTTTTGTGCCCTTTTTCGATATATCTATGAGCTTCGGCAGTTTGTTCCAAAAGATAGCGTCTATCAATGACTGATTTTATCTTTCCCGCCTCAATAAGCTCTTTGATGAAAATAAGATCTTCTTGTTTATCGATCGCCAACGCACATATTACTTTCTTGCTGCCTATAATTGAAGTCCATAGCATTTGAAAAAGCTGTTTCATCTTAAAGCTGGCTAAAAGATAGCGTCCGTTTTGCTTTAGCGAGCTTTTGCAACGTGAAAACGAACTCCTGCCTAATATATCAAAAATAAGATCATAGGTCTCACCGCTTTGGGTGAAATCCTCTTTAGTGTAATCAATTACCTTATCGGCTTCCAGAGATTTCACATATTCTAATCTCGTGGTACTGCACACCCCGGTCACTTCTGCCCCAAAGTATTTGGCAAGCTGTACCGCCGCTGAACCTATCCCTCCACTGGCTCCATTGACCAATACCTTTTGTCCTGGCTGAATATTTACTTTTCTGAGCAAATTCAACGCCATTATTGCCCCATAAGGAACAACGGTCGCTTCCTCATAAGTCATATTGACCGGTTTTATTGCTACACACCCATCTTCAGGCATACAAAGATACTCGGCATAAGCACCCATGCTTTGGCCGAGATATCCAAAAACTTGGTCACCTTGCTTAAATGATTTTACATCTTTGCCTAGTGATTCAATTTCCCCGGCAAACTCACTGCCCAGTATATTTATTCTTGGTTTTCTGAGACCAAACGCTATTTTCGCGAAGATCCAGAACAGAAAAGGCATGTTGAATTTTCGAGGGGAGATTTTTCTAAAGTTTCGAGCTGTAATATCCCCGTAATTTACAGATGTCGCATATATTTGTATCAGTATTTCATTATCCTTCGGGGCTGGTTTTGTAACCTCTTCGAGATGAAGAACATCCGGTGGTCCGTATTTTGTGTATACAATCGCTTTCATGAGAATTCCATCTTAGGGCTAACTTTAGACCACTTCCATGCATACCAGACAATTAGTGAAAGAAGGACAACTTCTACAATAGAAGCAAATATATAATAAGCCCAAGTTTCTCCAATTGCGGCTCCTATCACAAAAATAATTTCAAATATACCCACAATGATGTTTGTCCAGCGATTTGCTTTAGCCGGCAATATCAGGGACAGGAAAACCATAATACTCGGAATCGTCATTAATATAATAACTACCAACAAAAATGCTTGAGTGACTTCAATTCCTGTAAAAGCCACTTCTCCCGCCATTATTTTCTCAATAATCCCAGGTCTATAATTATAATAAAGATCCACATATAGATATAACAAATTTACCGTTACCCATAATGCTGAAAGCTTTATCTTCACATTTATCTTCATATCTTCCAAGATTGTTGCGCTCTTTGTTTCTGAATTCATTGTTTCACTCCTTTATTAGACGGTCTGAAAGCCAGATGTACCAATTCATCATTTTCTTCTAATGTTTCTAATTCTTTTCTTGAACTTACAATTCTTATTTTCATATTTCTATATTAGCGTTATTTGATATGTATATCTTTCTATTAATGGTCCGGTTAGACATTAAATTTATGGAATTTCAATTTTGAAGTCAATGTTTGTAACAATAATGGATAAATTTAATAACTGGCGAGAAAAGCCGCTGCCAGCCAAATCGCTTCACTCTAACAGGATGCACATCTCAATCAGCTCCACCCAGGTGCCCTTGCAGTTTCGGCTCTCCTGCCCCCCCTCGCCTTTACACTACCCGGGTACCAGTCCCGATCTTACTCCGCCCGCCATGTGGTGTGGGGGCTGGCAGGCGCTTTTCGATTTAATCAGCGGTTTGGGAGTGAAGTGGGGATGGATGGATGCCTGGGTGGGTGGTTGCAGGTGGGGGGCTCCGCCCGAAATATAATTTTAAAGTTATTTTTTTAACTAAGCCGCTACTGCCCTAAAATCTAGATTCATCTGCGGTTACTATTAAGAGGTGCGCTATAGGCTCTACTCGACAGCTTACACTTAATTTTACTCTCTATGCCCCTCTGTGATCTCTATGGCATATTTTAATTAATTGTTTGGTTTTTTACTATAATTGGAAAACTACAACTTATATGTATCAAGTCTGTGAAATGTAATATAAATCATAAATCTCTTAATCTTATTTCCACAATATATTCTTTCAGGAGGATTTTAAATGAAAAAATCAATATTAATGGTAATCGCCCCAAACAGATTCAGGGACGAAGAACTTCTGGTTCCAAAAAAGATATTTGAAGATGCAGGAGTGGATGTAACTGTAGCATCTACCAGAACAGGTATAGCTACTGGAAAGTTAGGGGCAAAGGTAAATGTGGAGACTAATATCTCAGATGTTAAAGCTGATGATTTTGATGCTGTAGTTTTTGTAGGGGGCGGCGGGGTTGAAGAATATCGACTACACCAGAACCCGCTGCTTCATAAGCTGGCAGTAGAAGCAAATAATCAGAATAAAGTGACTGCTGCTATCTGCATTGCACCAATGATCCTGGCTGAATCCGGGATACTAAAAGACAAAAAAGTTACTACATTTCCTTCATCAGAAGAATATATCACTAAAAGAGGTGGGCACCTCACTCACGAACCTGTTTCAGTAGATGGAAATATTGTTACTGGTAACGGTCCTGAAGCGGCCCGGAAGTTCGGCGAGACTATCCTTAAGTTATTAAGTTAGAGGCGACCCGAATCTTCAGCAATACGGCCGTCTACCAGTCGAATGATGCGATCGGTTTTGGCTGCCATACGTTCGTCGTGGGTCACCAGAATAAAGGTCTGGTTATACTCGTGGTTCAATCTACGCAGCAGTTCATAGATATTCTCACTGGCTTTAGTGTCAAGGTTACCGGTTGGCTCGTCCCCGATAACAATACTGGGCTTGTTAACCAGTGCCCGTGCAATAGCAACCCGCTGGTTCTGACCCCCGGATAACTGGTTAGGCCTGTGTTTCATCCGGTCTTCCAGGCCTACCTCATCAAGCATCTTGCGAGCGGTCTCTCGTGCCTTAGAAGATTTTACTCCATTGATCAACATTGGCATCATCACGTTCTCAAGAGCATTAAAATCAGGCAGCAGGTGATGATACTGGAATATGAAACCCAATTGCTTATTCCTTGTAACTGAGCGCTGCTTATCAGACATTTTCGTTACATCGACCCCATCCAGCAGGATAGTACCGCTGGTGGGAGTATCAAGAATACCGATCTGGTTTAACAGTGTACTCTTTCCAGAACCGGACGGACCGACAATAGCCAGGAACTCGCCCTGTTCAATATTCAGGTCCACGCCGTCAAGGGCTTTTATTTCCACTCCATCACCGAATATTTTGGTCAGGTTCTTTATCTGGATTATATACTTTTCAGACACTATAAATCGCCTCCACAGGGTCCATTTTTGAAGCACGCCTGGCAGGGAATACTCCGGCTATGATATTAATTACCAAAGCAAAAACACTTGCTGAGATGAAATTCTTAAATTCTATTACCACAGGCATATGGTCCATCCCGAAGTACATCTCGGGAGGTATGGGTATAACAATGGATGCAATTGCCGCCGATGCTACATATCCCAATATACAACCGATAACAACTCCCATCATTCCCAGGATCGCCGCTTCCAGTAAAAATATCATCATTATGCTCCGTCTGGACGCGCCCATAGCCATTAACATGCCTATCTCACCCATCTTTTCCATAACGATCATTATCAGGACATTGGCGACACCAAAACCAGATATGCCGAAAATGATAATATAAAAGAAATAAACCATACCCTCCGAGGTCTCAAGAAGGGTCAGTATTTCTGCATTCTGCTCCATCCAGCTTATAGCATCATAACCCGTCTCCCGGTCAATCCCGTTAGCCAGATCTTCAGCAGCATAAGGATCTGACAGCCTTATCCCCATTCCTGTTATCACATCTCCTGATCCATAGAGATCCTGCAACCGCCCAATATTTACAAATGCCATTGTTTCATCAACTGGCGTTCCGGTCTGGAATATGCCGGTAACAATAAAATTGGTGGGTTCTGCACCCGGGATCTGGGCTGTGACACTGTCACCCATCCCCAGCTCAAGGTTTTTGGCAAGTTTAGCACCCATGACTATCCGACTGCCAGGATTTTCAATTGATGCAAACTCCCCGGCCTGCATATATTTATCCCTGTTAACGACCAGGGTTTCATCGTCGGGATTGATACCGTACAATAACACCCCTTCAGCATTGTGTTTGTACTGCAAGGCAGCTTCACCCTGGAAAAATGATGAAACACCTTCTACACCTTCCAGGGTATAGATATGGTTCTCAAGCCCGTGGTAGAGTTGTATGTAATCCTCGCCCTCCTTTGGCATGATCGTGATATGAGCCTGGTTTTCAGTTGTCGAATCGATCAATATACTCGTGTAACCGCCCATCATTGACATGAAGATTATGATTATTCCTACAGCCAATGATACTGCAATGATGGAAAATAAGGTCTGCCTGCGGCGTGACTTGATATGTCTTGTGGCAACATCCAGCTCAAACATGGCAATCTTCCTCACTCACGGCCAATCGCCTCCACCGGCTTAAGCTTTGAAGCACGACTGGCAGGGTATATCCCGGCGATGAGATTTATCAGGAATGTGAACAACACGATAATGACCGCATCCTGTATCCTGACAACAAATGGAATAGAGCTGATGCCTGCCATGACTTCAAATCCATAGTCATATGACCCCATATATAGGGCAAGCGCCGCACCCAGTATCACTCCAATCAATCCCCCCAACAGCCCCAGAATGCTGCTTTCCATTACAAATATTACCATAATGCTTCTTCTTGACACTCCCATTGCCATGAGCATGCCTATCTCTTTGGTCTTTTCCATGACTGACATAAACAGAGTACTGACTATCCCAAAAGATGCTATAATTATGATAAGACCCAGTGTGATAGCATTGCTTGTCCCTTCCAATTTAAGTGTCTGTATTATCTCTGGATTTGTCTCTTTCCAGCCTGAAGCAGGATACCCCAGCGTATCTATCTCTTCTGATATTGCCTGTGCTCGCTCACGATCATTCCCGCGAACTAAAATAGTTGTTACAACGTTGGACACGTCAAGAAAATTCTGGACTGTGGACAGGGACGTAAACGCAAGAGTCTCATCCATGGGTGTTTTGCTGTTATAGATGCCCACAACTTTCAGGTTTGTAGGATTTGCTTCAGGAAATGAAGCATCTATGGAATCTCCAATTTCCACATCGAGTTTTTCAGCAAGGGCATCACCAACCACTACACTGTTGGGCGAAATTTCCAGATCCCTGAAACTGCCCTCGATAATGTTGTCATTGATATACATCACGGAATCGTGGTCTTCAACCCGTATGCCCTGCATGACCACATTTTTGTTCTTGCCTTTGTATTCAAATGTAGCTGCCCCGACAAGGACAGGTGATATGCTTATTACGCCATCGATCTCATTGATATCCTCTATGAGATTACGGTACAGATGGATGTAATCTTCACCTTCCTGTGGTTCAACTGTTACATGTGGCATCATCGTGTCAACGGTCTTTGAATACATCTCATCGGTAAAACCTACCATTACCGCCTGTGACCACATGAGCAGCATCACTGCCAGACCTACTGCAAGTACAGAAAAGATGGTCTGTCTGCGGCGCGATGTCAGATGCCTGATAGCTATGAACAGTTCATACACGGGCATCACCCGTTATTGCGGCCAACCCGCTTTGATAACAGAATTAGAATTACAAGTGAGAATATGGATAAATAAATACTGAATCCTGGAGACGCTGTTGAATCTGGTGTGGTTTCTTGAGTAGCATAAATGCTTTTTTCTGCTTCAATAAGGGTGTCCCATTTGTCCAGAATATCACCGTCATTGCCTATCACCTTAACACTAAGTTCATAGATACCTGGTGGGAGTCTTCCATTCCACGAGACTTCGATAGTCTCATCGTCTTCTGCCATTAAGACTGGACTTTGCTCCTTAATCTCTTCAATAATATCACCATCTTTTAACACAGTGAACACAATGGTTCCGGTATAGGGTACCTGTGACATCCCCAGGACTGTGACACTCGCACCTGTCTCGTCCCTGAAAAGATCTGTTATGCGGGTATCATCCATTGAAGTAAAATTTTCAGATAATGCAATTATAGCTTCTCTTGGTGTTGAGATCCTGGCTTTTATCCTGCCTGAGTAGAGCTTATTGTTTTCAAGACGTACATTCCAGTCCTTTGAAAGTGATGTGGCCTGGCTGATTACGATACGGCGTTCAGAGGTGCGGTAGATCACAGTATCGCCATCCAGAAGCATGTATTCAACATCTGTGAGGATTGGTTCTGAGCCGGATTGTGTGATGTAGGGTGCAAGAATGGCACTTATCCCACTGGAATCAGGAACGATATCTTTGACAAAAATTCTGGGAATAGTTTGTGATCCGTATGAGAAATTGGAATATTTTGTTTCCAGTACAGAACCGTCCACGGAAAGGTTTACCATTGTACGATACGACCCTCCTGGTGGGACATTCATCTTCCAGAATAATATTTTCGTTATATCTGAATTTGGCGCAATCTCTTCAATAAAGAATTGTTTTGATCTCAGGACTTCTCCATTAAGGATCAATTTGGCATCAATAGTTATATCAGAATAATGGTCATCTGAATGAATTGTGACATCTGCTGATTCAATATCAGAATAGACATCGATAATATGAATGTTTTGGGCACACGCTGATTGAATTAGAATTATGGTTGAGATTATTATGAATATTGAACTGAACAATTTTCGCAAAGTCATGAATATCTCCCTCTTTTTATAAATATGGTTGTTTATTAGCATTTAATAATTTTGGTATTGTTAACGTTAATTTGTCGTTAATTTGTCGTTAATTTGTATTTTTTGAATATTTGGTAATTGCCAAAAATACATAATCATGAAACTATTTAAGTATTATTGTTATTTGGATTTGTCAAATCTTTTGGTGTTCTCGGGCCCTTTTTCATCCATGGATTATCTCGGTATTGATATGAAACCCGGCAATAAGGTCACGGTGATGGGATGGGTTGGGAATATTTGAGAGGTTGTGGAGTATCTTTGAACGCAGCGGAGTTTGATGAAACAGATTGCCAAAGAAGAAAGATTGATTATTGTTTTGGATGAATTTCCAAACCTCATATAAGAGAACAAAGCTCTTTTATTATCGGTATGCTGCCTTTTAAATTTAACAAGATGGGAGGGTGGTGGTTCAAGGATAAGGAGATCGATATTGTGGCAATGAACGAGAATGCGAGAGAAATTCTTTTTGTGGAGTGTAAATGGAGCCGCTTGAATGAGAATGATGTTAAATGTATCTTTGAGTTATTGAAGGAAAAATCAGGGCATTTAATGTGGAATAATGATAATCGAATTGAACATTTTGGTTTAATGGCAAAGAAGATACAAAACAAGGAGAAGTTTAGAAAAGAGGGTTTTATAGTGTTCAATTTGGAGGATTTTTAAATGAATGAAAAGGCATTGAGAATTGATGTCAGGATTCTTTTTTCAATTCCAATATTTTCCCTCCTTTCACTAATAGAGCAATCAGCATAAATCAATAACTATATATTGAACATTCAATAAATACCAAAAATAGTAAAAATGCCAGAATTACACGTTGACACAATTGTAAAAGACTTTATCGATATATTTAAAGAATCCCATAGTGCCTTAGGAATCGATAATCTAAGCGTAAGCATAATGGGTATTTTATTTTTTGAACCCGGTGAAGTGAGCATGGAAGAACTGGCGGGCATGACGGGCTACAGCCTGACCTCAATCAGCCAGAAATTAAAATACCTGTCAGCATTTGGTATCATTAAACGAAGAACCAGACCTGGCTCGAAAAAAGTATATCTTTATGTGGAAAATGACCTGTTCAGGATATGGAACCAGCAGATCAAAATGCGTTACGAGCCTGAGATCAATATTGCCAAAGAGAAAGTCCCGGCCCTCATTAAAAAATATGAATCTGAAGCAACAAGTCAGGAAGATATTGCACGACTGGAGGTCATGAAGAACTACTACAGTCAAATATTGCAATTCGAGGATGTCCTGAATAAATTATTTGAAATGATCGATGCCATACAAAAATAAAGTTAATTCCTGGTGATGTATTTATTACTGTTCACAATATCAGGAATGTACCATGCGAATCGCTGTTATTGCTATCCGGGGAAATGTTGAATAACACATAACTTCGGCCAAACGAGCCCTTGAGAACATGGATATACCTGCTGAGGTCATACCTGTCTGCCACAGCGGCACCATCTTGCCGTTCATAGGCTTGACAGCGCATACTCCTGTGGGAGAGCATACCCGCCCGCCCGAGTTCACATAGTCTC
>DATKUV010000020.1:0-5438 GCA_035530415.1 Candidatus Nanoarchaeia archaeon
ACAGAGATTTGTCTTTTCTGCTCGGCGGCATCGGAGTGTTTAACCTTGGCGTATTCGTACACATGGCCGAGAATGTCTTTGGACTTCATGGTGAGTTTTTCGGCATCCAACAGGGTGTTCCAGCGGGCGATTTTTAGCACCCAAAATACGTTTTTTTCGACATAGTAATCATTAATTACCAGTTCATCTTCTATGGCTTGCTGATATTCTTCGACATTTTCATAATTTTTAATGGGCAGATAATATATGGATCTCCCCAACATTGAGTGGGTATCATAGCCAAACAATTTGATTCTTCGCGTACTTTGCGAACTTTGCGAACTTTGCGGTGCGATATGAAAAACGTAGTCGACTTCATTGATGTTTATTTTAATTCACCGCAAATGACGTCAAGAGCGCAAAGATAATTCCATCCTCCCAAGCTTAAATAGTAAAAATTTACCCACACGATCTTGAAGAGATCCTAAAAACAGTGAGTATTTCGTAGAAATACCTCCCACTAATGGTGTTACACTTTTGGAATCAGTCGTTGTCCCCAATGAACCAGGCGTTGTCATGAGACGCGCCACATGAATTCTGCATAATGTCGTGGTCGTGTCCCTTGCTTGGATCCGGGTTCTTCAGGCTCTCGCCCCGGGATGGGATGGCAATGTTGAACACGTGTGAGGTCACGTTCTCCTTGCCCACAACGCTCATTCCATTGGGGTCCAGGGCCAGGTGGTACTATGCATCGTCGTTGAGGTCGAAGAGCTTCCCGATCTTCGGCATGACCTGACAATCATGCTGAACACGATCTGTCACATAATCTCATATATCTGGTCTGGAAGTGTACTGACCTGAACAGTTTTCAAATTCCCTCCTACACATAAAAAATCGGCATCAACAGAATCTTTCATAAATTCCTTTGTAGGAGTGAATACCCCTACAAAATAATGTTACTTTCGCTATCATTAAAGCATGTGGGAGGAATTGCTGATCTGTTCAGGTTATCATGCTTCAAGTGGGACTACTGGTAAACCTACAGTGGTTGGTTATACTGAAAATGATATAAAGGAATGGAGCAGATCCCTTGCCAGGGGGCTGACAACTATTGGTGTGGGAAGAGGAGATGTTGTCCAGGTAAGTTACGGTTACGGCCTGTTCACAGGAGGCCTGGGATTTCATTACAGCACTGAAATGATAGGGGCCAGTGTAATTCCGGCAAGTTCTGGCAATACTGAACGCCAGATCGAACTGATTCAGGATCTGGGAGCTACAACAATTGCATGTACCCCTTCTTATTTCCTTCACATAAATGAAGTGGCAAAAAAGATGGGGATTGATATTGCATCTGATACGAAATTAAAATACGGCATATTTGGAGCAGAGCCCTGGTCAGAGGAAATGCGCAGCCGAATTGAAGCACAAACCGGCATCAAAGCATACGATATCTTCGGGACTTCTGAGATCAGCGGCCCCCTGTTCAGTGAATGCCAGTACCAGGACGGTATTCATATATGGGCAGACCAGTTCTTAATAGAGGTAATAGATCCCGAGACGGGTGAGCAGCTGCCTGATGGTGAACTGGGAGAACTAGTTGTCACAACCCTTGTTAAAGAAGCACTGCCCCTGATACGTTATCGCATTGGAGATCTTACTATCATCAACAGTGGACCATGTAAGTGTGGCAGGACGCATCCCCGTATTATGCGTATCCTGGGCCGGACTGATGATATGATCATAATAAGAGGCATCAACGTGTTCCTTGGTCAGGTTGAAGCAGTATTGATGGATATACCTGAAGTGGCCGAACACTATCAGTTGGTAGTTGGGCGTGAAGGTGAACTTAATACCCTGACAGTCAAGATAGAGGTCACTGAGGAGGTTTTCAGTGATAAGATATCTGATATGATGGCACTCGAGAAAAAGATTGGGAAGGCCCTGCATACCGTATTGAATATTGCTGGAAAAGTGGAATTTGTGGAGCCAGGCTCAATACCAAGATCAATGGGGAAGGCACAGAGGGTTATAGATAATCGGAAATTGAAATAGGGGTGTTACAAATGGAAGATAAAAAGATCAAACAGATCTCGGTGTTCGCTGAGAATAAATCCGGCAGACTTGAAAAGATTACCAGGATACTTAAATCAGCAAATATCAATATCAGAGCATTTAATATTGCAGAAGCAGGAGATTTCGGTGTGCTGCGAATGGTTGTGGACCAGACTGATAAAGCTCATGAAGTGCTGCATGAAGCAGGATTCACAGTAGCTGAAAACGATGTTTTGGGAGTGGCGATGCAGGACACGCTTGGCGGGCTGTATGAGATTGCCAAAGTGTTGGGTGATGATAATGTTAATGTGGACTATGCTTATGCATTTGGTTCAGCTACCAAAAATGCACTGTTGATATTAAGGGTTGATAATATCGATAATGCCATTAATGTACTCAGGAGTGCAGGCGTCAATTTATTTGGTATGGATGATGCCAAATTGGTTTAGTCTTTTTTTACTTCTTTTTACTAAGCACATATACAATGCCACCTACCATCATCAGTCCCCAATAACTGATCGCTCTGTCCAGTATTGCGATCCCGGCTGAAACACCAGGATCAACACCCACCAGGACAAAAACACCCACAATGGCGAATTCAACAGCACCTAAACCACCAGGAGTTGCCGGGAATGCTGACAACAGCGATGCTGCCAGTGCTACAAATATAATTAATGACAGGCTTATCCCCATATTATGAATTGGTGATAAGGATTCAACAACTAAATATAACCTGGCAGTTTCCATGATCCATATCAATATCGTATAAAAAACGATCAATGAAATTGAACCTTTTTTTACTGATTCCTGAAGTCCTTCAGTAAAATTTATGAAGATCTGTCTGACCTTTATAGGGAGCCTGTTGGAAACAAACATTTTGCCTTTGGAAAACGCAATTATAATCGATATTAGTATGACCACAATGGAAAAACCCAGTGCTATAGCAATTCTTATTTCGCTCGGACTATTTGTGCCAAATACCAATATACTTGAAACACCCATTAGAATAACCAGCGTCAGGACATCATAGATACGCTCCACATAGACGGTCCCGAAACTCTTTGAGATGGGAACACCCCATGTTTTTCTGGCAAGATAGCCTCTGTATACATCCCCCATTTTTGCAGGGATAATGCTGTTTGCGAACCAGGACAGCATAAAGATCTCACTTGCATCCCTTAGTCCGGCTTTTACCCCGATATTTTTCAGAAGCAATCTCCAACGCTCCCCACGAATGGGTAGTGTGCTAAAGAATATCACAGCAGCTAATAAAATATAACTGATACGGGCCTGGGTTATAACCCCGACTATAGTATCGAACTCAATACTTGAGAATAACATATAAAGCACGAAAACAGCAACAACAAACGAAATAATCGTTTTTGCCTCTGTAAGTTTATTTATAGGCGAGACTGGTTGTGATTCATTAGTCATCAGATCTCACAAATTTATAGATATGGACACCTGGGTTGAAATAAACAAGTTCAAATCGATCCGGATTGTCCTCAAAGATATTTAGTACATCATATCCGTTATAGCGTTCCATTTCAACACCACCCACATAGACATAATCCACATGATATTTTTCAAGTATCTCATTAACAGTATCAATATTGTTTGAAGTATATACTGATCCCATTTCATTCCAACGCTCATCAATGGGTTGTTTATTGTTCCTCCAGTTCTTTTCGTGTCCACCCCACCCCATCACAGTGGGCAGACCGGTGAAAGCGGTCACATGAGTGTTCAATTGATACAATTGTCCGGGGCTTTGCAGGACAACAGGGGTCCCGCTCAGGTTATTTAACCACTTTACAGCTTCAAATTCGTCTGGATACTGTTCAGTTAAATAAGCCGATCCATCAAGCGTTGGATGACCCCCAAAATTACCAGAACGGGAAATTGTTGCAAGCACAGGATAAGTTATTGCGGCAAATATAAGAACGATAGATATCAGTGCAAATCCTTTGTTTATGTCCCTGGAGGGGCTAAACCGATCCCAGATATGATAAAATGAAAAGCCTGCAGCCAAACCCCAGATGATCCAGTTCTGGAGATAAATCTTGAATACAGTATTTAGCCTGATATATTTTGGATATGTAACTCCTAATGAATCCTGTATGTAAAAGAGCTCGCAGAACAATGAAAGTAAAGCCCCCATCAATATTAATAGATAAACGAACTGGGTTGTTGGATTTTGCTCTTTTATTACAGAATATGAGGATAATGCGATAAGAGGAAGAATGACAATAAGTATCTGTATCTGGGTCAGGTAGGCTACCACCAATATAATGCCAAGCCCGATAACCATTATTTTTTTATCAAGATAACTGGAATCAAAAAAGCCGGCAATAGTGTAAATCATTATAAAGAAAAGCATAATTGCATACACTCCCAGATAAAAGAACAATTGGGTATGGCCGAACGTGACCAGTTTGATAGAATGGGATTCAGTAGATGCGAGATAGTACGGCAGGTACAATGCAATGCTTAATATGCCTACAATTACACCCACTCCAATTGTTCTTAACAGCTCTGAAATGGAAAGGCACAGAATTCTTTCTTTAATACCACAGGCATTTTCTGCAGTTACTCGAATTCTCCATGCAATAAGAGCCATAATAAAGAAAATTGAGTATGTGGGATATTCCCATGAATTCAAAGGGAACATGAAACCCAATACCAGGGTGATAGTAGCTAACATGGGTATGTTATATGCTTTACCGCTGCGCATCAATCCCAACAACAGGCCGATAATTAAAAGTTGAAATGCTATTGAGATCATTTGGGGATGCAGGTCACCATGAATAAAACTAAAATATGGGAACTCGTTAATGGTGTCAGGAATTACCCTGCTGGTTGGCCAATAATAGTATGTGGATAATCTGGTCCAAATATCTGCATCCGGTATATTGAACAGGCCGTAAAACCTGGGAATGAACATGATAACAAGTAATTGAACAAATCCTGCAATATTGCCGAAGATCGTTACGAAACCCATTGTTATTATACCAAAGACTTTGCTGTGGGTCAGCTCTTTACCTAACCCATAGGCTGCCGTGGAAGAGAGGGCGAACATTGTAGCCACTGCAAGGTTATAACCGATGGATGAAGGGACAAAAGACAGTTTTATAAGATTGGCAACAACCAGATAGCCGAAATAATAATACTGCATGGACTCTCCAGACATCCAGGGGTCAATGGGGGGGAAGCTGGTGCTGCGAAGTATCATATTAATAAAGCTCATATCCATGAACTTCTCTCCCCCACCCCAGGATATTTCAGGGGAAAAACTGCGGATAATCACGAATAGTAAGAATATGGCAGTAAATAGTATCTCAGTTCTTAGCAGTTCATTTCTATCAATTGAGCATCTTTTTGCATAAAAAATCACCATCGATATCAAG
>DATKUV010000021.1:0-4627 GCA_035530415.1 Candidatus Nanoarchaeia archaeon
TATATTTGGTAAAAACATGGATGAAAGACCCACATTAGACGAATATTTTATGGAAATTGCTGAAGTTGTTGCTAAAAGGACAACCTGCCTGAGAAATAAAGTAGGTGCGGTCATAGTGCGGGACAAGCGTATCCTGGCCACCGGATATAATGGTGCACCCAGGAACCTGGAGCATTGTCTCGATATCGGCTGTATTCGCCAGCAGCAAAATATCGAATCAGGTACCAGGCACGAACTTTGCAGAGCCGTTCACGCTGAACAGAATGTCATTATCCAGTCAGCATTGCATGGCGTAAGTGTGGAGAATGCCACGTTGTACTGTACTCATCAACCATGTGTATTATGTGCCAAAATGATCATCAATTCCAGGATAATCAGGGTGGTATATGCAAATCCCTATCCAGATAATGAAGCAATAAAGTTTTTTAAAAGCGCAGGAGTTGAAGTAGTAAGCTTCAAACCAAGGGAAGATATATGAAAAATACATGGAATACAAGTGCGAATCCCACCGCTGCCAGAATAATAAAAGCTTTCCTGAACTCATTGAACCTTGAAAATATTTTTGATTTTATTAGATCAGGATCAGATATTCCCAGGTAATAAACAAAATACAATAATAGGACAAAAGTTACTAAAGTAAGTGGGAGAATTATATATTGATTGATGAAGTTTACTGATTCCAGTATTAATGATAATACAGAGTTTACCATATTGTATTTAAATCATGGATTAATATACATAAATTTATCGTAATTCTGGAAAATTCAGTACCTATGAAGGCAATCAAATTATAAAAATGACTAAAGTGAAGGCATTATGGATAAGATAGATGTGGAAATAATTAAGAACACCCAGGATGGCATTCCCCTCATTTCAAGACCTTTCAAGGAAGTTGCCGAAAATCTGGGGATTTCAGAAAATGAAGTTATCAAGAGGTTGAGTGACTTGCAGCATAGAGGTGTCATTCGACGTTTTGGGGCATCCATAGGCCATAGGGCGATAGGTATTACTGCAAACGCCATGTGCACATGGAATGTGCCAAATGATCAGGTAGAAAAAATAGGGGCGATCATGGCTGGATTTTCTGAGGTTACTCACTGCTACGAAAGACCCAGAAGAGAGGACTGGCCATATAATCTTTTTACCATGGTCCATGCCTATACCCGTGATGAATGCAGGAAAGTGGCAAAACAGATATCCAGAGCTACAGGGATAGATGATTACAGTATTCTTTTTAGTGAAAAAGAATTTAAAAAGACGGGTGTCAGGCTTTGAAAGAAGTATCTCACCTCCTCCCCCTCATGGTTGAGATGAAAAACAGGAAGGTGGTAATATTTGGTGGAGGACAGGTGGGTGAAAGAAAAGCTAGCCTCTTCTTAAAATATGCTCCCACAACTGTGGTAAGCCGCAGTTTTACTCCAGGTCTTTGTGAATTGGAAGAACAGGGGGTCAATCTGATAAACACAACCGGTACCTTGTCTGATGAAGAGATATTAGGATATATCAAGGATGTTTTTTTGGTAATACCGACAACCTCTGATAAGGAATTTAATATAAGGATAGCTGAATTAGCACATCAGAGCGGTTCTTTGGTAAATGCTGTGGACGGAGTGGAAGATATTGCCGTGCCTTCAATAATTGAAAAAGGGGACATCACCATAGCCATTTCCACTAAAGGTGCCAGCCCGGCCCTCTCTAAATATATGAGGAAAAAGATCGAGGAAACTATCAGTCCGGAATTTGAAGATATGGCTCGGATCTTGAAAGATATCAGACCGAAATTAATACAACAGGTTCCTAAACAGGAAGACCGCTCCAGGATATTATGGACTATTTTGGAAGATAGCGATGTTTGGGAGGCATTACCGGAATCCTATGATAAGGCACTGGAAATCGCCCTAAATCATTTAATAAATGAAAATACTTAAACTAATCTGGATATTATTGTTAATAAAGGAGTTCCAATGACAGAGATTTCAAGCATGCTTATCACCCATAAAAAAGCGGGTGTTGAAGATATTGAAAAACTTCACGCATGGCATGGGGGTGTGGACCAGATTTTGCAGAAATTATTTGCCCATGAGCTGGTAATGGAATGTGCCGTACTTATGACCTGCAACAGGGTTGAAGTTTATGTGGTCTCACCAAAAAGCAGTAAAGTTCTGTTTGATTTTGCGAAACAAATGAAAGTTCCCAATTTGATTGTTGATTTTAATGATCATGAGGAGTCAATGCGCCACCTGATGAAGGTAACCTCTGGTCTGGAGTCCATGATAGTGGGAGAAGACCAGATACTGGGTCAGGTAAAGGATTTGTATAATATCGCAAAGCAGAGCAAAACCACTGGCAAGATGCTGGACACGGTATTTAGTAAAGCTATTCAGGTGGGTAAACGGGTCCGCAACGAAACACTGATAAATAAAGGGTCTGTATCCATCGGTTCTGCAGCAGTTGAACTGGCAGAGGATGTGCTTGGCACTCTGAATGAAAAGACTGTGATGATAATTGGTGTGGGAGAAATGGGGACACTTGTTGCCAGGGCATTGGCAAATAGAAATATTAAAGTTGTATATGTGGCCAACCGCACCTTCGAAAAAGCAGAAAAGCTTGCTGACGAATTGGAAGGTACTGCCATAAAATATGAGCTAATGCCTGAATATGTCAAAAAATCCGATGTTGTGATAAGCGCAACGTCAGCCCCCCATTTGGTGATTACCAGGGAAATAATAGAAGATGCAATGTCAAATCGCAATGAAGAGATTCTACTAATTGATATTGCTAATCCCAGGGACATTGATGAGACTGTGGCCGCAATAGATGGCGTCAAGCTTTTCAATATCGACAGCTTGAGAAGTGTAAGTGACCGAAATCTTGCCAAACGTAAAAGTGAGATCCCAAAAGTAAAAAAAATAATTGAAGAAGAAATGGAACTGCTAAAAATATATTATAAGCGTCAGCGTGCAGACCGGATCATATCTGCTATGTATAGTAGAATTGATGAAATAAGATGCAAAGAAAGAGATGTTGCAATAAACAAGCTAAAAGCCTGGCATACCCTGGGTGAAATGGAACATGATGTGCTGGATGACCTCAGCCATTCTGTAGCCAACAAGATACTTGCCGAACCCACCAAGATGCTGCGAAGTGCTGCCGAACATGATGATGATGAGTTATTAGATCTTGCGGCTGTGCTGTTCGGATTAAACGGCAGCAAGAATAAAAATATTAAAAATAATTATTAATTATGGATGAGTGTAGATTATGTTTCCTACCACAAGATTGAGACGATTACGGACACCTGTAATGAAAAGAATGTTCAGTGAAACAAAGCTTTCAGTAGATGACCTGATCGCACCACTGTTTGTTGACGAGAATCTCACTCAACCTCAGCCCATATCATCCATGCCAGGGATACAAAGAGAAACCCAAAAAAGTGTGGTTGATGAAGCAAAAGAATTGGCTGATCTTGGTATATCGGCATTGATCCTGTTTGGAATACCAAAAGAAAAAGACGAGACTGGAAGCCATGCATATGGCGAAGCCGATGTTGTCCAGAATGCAACCCGTGATATAAAAGCAGAATTGGGAGATGATATGATGGTCATAACTGATCTGTGTCTTTGTGAGTTCACTTCGCACGGGCACTGTGGTGTGGTGGATTATGATACTGAGGAGATCCTGAATGATCCCACCCTTCCAATACTGGGCAAGACCGCAGTCAGCCACGCCCGGGCAGGTGCAGATATGGTGGCACCGTCAGGCATGATGGACGGGATGGTCGATGCAATACGAAAAGCACTTGACCAGAATAGTTATTCTAACATTCCTATTATGTCGTATGCTGCGAAATATTCATCATCGTTCTATGGTCCCTTCAGGGATGCGGTAGATTCAGGATATGCATTTGGGGACAGGTCTACTTATCAAATGGACCCTGCCAACAGTAACGAAGCCATGCGTGAGGTTGAACAGGATATCAGGGAGGGAGCTGATATAATAATGGTAAAGCCGGCTCTGCCTTATCTGGATATTATATACAGGGTCAAACATGAATTTAATATGCCAACAGCAGCCTACAATGTCAGCGGCGAGTATTCAATGATAAAAGGTGCAGTGGATAACGGATGGCTGGATGAAAAGGCTATAATGGAATCCTTAATTTCAATCAAGCGCTCTGGAGCAGATGTTATACTTACATATTTTGCTAAAGATGTAGCAATAAATCTGATAAGGTAATCAATATTTCAGGAATAGTAGAGTTTAATCGGATCCCCGGCGGAGTTCCCGGCATGGACCAGATCATAAGTGGAGGATTCCAAAAAAAACCAGCATTCTCCTGTACGGCGATAATGGGTCAGGTAAAGCTTCAATGTGCATTCAGTTCACCAAACGCGGTCTGGAAATTGGTGAACAGGTGCTGTACATATCAACCCAACTGCCTTTATGGGACCTTAGAGCAAAGATGGGACAACTTGGACTGGATGCCAATAAATGTAGTAACATAATCTAATTCAATAAAATTCATAATAATTCCACATCATTCATTTCAAATAATTATTTGTGATTCCTTATAAATTTAATGATGATATATTCGCATTTACAAAGATTTATTTATATTATTCGCTCA
>DATKUV010000022.1:0-6784 GCA_035530415.1 Candidatus Nanoarchaeia archaeon
ATAAGATTTTCTGTGAAGTGGGCTATACAACCAATCAAATCACAAAATTAAAATATATTAAAACAAAAGTAAACATACCACTATAATTTTATTTCAAGGGTAGGGAATATGAAAGACTATGTAAGAGTCTCAGACGTCAGCAATTACTTAAAGTGTCCTCGGATTGTATATTATGCATACCAGGATCATCAGCCAGAAAAAACCATAAATCCTGCTTATATAGCCACACTGCTGATTAAAGAGATGGCCCAGTCATTCGCTGAAATAATTACTTCAGAAAATTTGAACAATGATCTGGAAATGCTCCTTGAAGATTCTGCACTCAACCTTGCGGCAATATATCGGGATGAGATACAGAATTTAAATGATGATGTATTAAATGAATCAATTGAATTGGTTCGTTCATGGCTTGGGAACATGGCAGCCGGGATTATAGATTCTATTGAAAGGTTCAAAGTCGACCGACTGGTATGTATGTTGACATCCCATTCTACAGAACCTGTACTTTATTCAGAAAAATACCGTATGACAGGAACCCCTGATAGGGTGTTGATGCTGGATAAAACAATTTCCCTCTCCATTATCCGAACAGGCAAGGCTCCAGAGACCGGGATATGGAAGAACGATCGTATCAGACTTACAGCACTATCCATATTGGTCGAGGAAGAATATGATTGCTTTGTTGAACGATCAATAGTGGAATATGCCAGATATGGTATTGTGCGCGAAGTTCAGATAAAACGAGCTGATAGGAGGAAAGTTTTGGCACTTGCCAGCAGGATCAGAAAAATAAGGGCTGGTAAACTACCGCAAAGACCAGAGGACCCCCCTTGCGATTATTGTGGATATAAGTCTTTCTGTAATATTACTCCAACCCTTGCATCCCGTTTCTTTTAAATCAAATGACAACTTTAAAGTAATGTGAAGTTATTGAACCGAAAAGTATTTACGGGCATAATTCAAATTAATGTTCGTACACCTCCGAACAATGGTGTGGTATTAAATTTACTAAGATTAATAAAGTTGTGATAATATGATTGAAGTAACAGAATTAGCAGCAGGCGAATTGAAAAATTTACTTGAGCAAGAAAATAAATCTGATCATGCACTGCGCATTTTTGTAGCAGGCATGGGATGCAGCGGTGTCCAGTACGGTTTAACCCTGGACAATAATAAGACTGATGAAGATGTGGAACTGACCAGCAACGGTATTAAGCTGTTCATGACCGGTGAAGTTCAGGATTCACTGGATGGAGCTGAGATCGATTACATTGATAATGAACACGGCCAGGGTTTTGTAATAAAGAATCCTAATGCACCGTCTTGCGGATCCGGCTGCTCCTGTTAAAGGAGCAGTAAATATTTTTTAATTTATTTCTATGTTTTGAATAATTTTATATAATGAAATTGTTTTTTATAATAACAGCACTATTGTAAAGTGAAAGAATTTACTTAATGAAAAGGCTGATGAAATTTCATCAGCAATTATGGAAAAAATTAATAATTTGCGATGATTTAAATCAATTATTCAAATCAGCCTAATAGTTTCCAGGTTCATGGGTGCCTTGGTCTCGATCCTGTATTTTCGATACAATGAACTGGCCAGGTCAAGACAGCTCTTTTCATCTCCATGTTCTGTCATAATAAGTTCAGGCCTTGGTTTCATCTTCTTAATATAATTCATCAATTGCTTACGGTCAGAGTGGCCAGAAAATCCATCTACTGTGTGTACTTGCAGATCGATCTTTATAGTATCAGTCCTACCGTTGTGGTGGACAGGCACTTCACTCCAGCCTTTCTGGAGACGGCGCCCCATGGTCCCTTCAGCTTGATATCCTACAAATACAAGGGAATTTTTTGCGTCTGGCCCATAAGCCCTGAGGTATTCCATGATAGGCCCACCATTCATCATACCTGAAGTGGCCAGGATAACGCCCGGTCTGGGATTGGTCAACAGGTCCTTTCGTTTTTCAACAGAATCCACTTGCTCAAAACATTCTGATAAGAAGGGGTTCATGCCTTTATGGAATATTAGGTTTCGAAGATCACTGTTTAAGTACTCAGGATATGTAGTATGGATTGCAGTGGCTTCCCAGATCATACCATCAAGATAGACCGGGATCTTATCCACCATACCTAGTCTGATAGCTTCTTCCAGGACCAACATGACCTCCTGGCTTCTGCCAACGGCAAATGCAGGGATAAGTACAGTACCTCCTCTACTCACGGTCTCTTTTACGATCTCCTGCAGGTGATGCTCGGCTTCATTCCTGGATGGCTGCATATCCTTAGAACCCCCATATGTAGATTCTGTGATTATGCTCTCGATCCTGGGGAAATTATTTACTGCCGGGTCGAACAGCCTTGTCTTTTCATATTTGTAATCCCCGGTAAATGCGATATTATACAAACCATCCCCAATATGGAAATGAACTACTGAAGAGCCGATGATATGTCCAGCGTTATGCATCGTGAGTTTCATATCGGGAGCAATATCAGTAACGTCGCCATAATCCAGTGTAATAGTATGCTTCAATGTCTCCCTGATCATTGCGGATTCATATGGTATGATCTTTCCTTCCTTGGCTGCCACATCAATAAAATCCAGCTGCAGCAGAGCCATCAGATCACGGGTTGGTGGTGTACAATAAACAGGTCCTTCAAACCCATATTTATACAATAATGGTACCAGTCCACAATGGTCCAGGTGGGCATGGGTCAGGATTACTGCATCGAGCTGGTTTATAGGCGTAACTTCGGGTATGTACAAATAAGGGGTCCCATTATCATCTGAACCCACGTTGACCCCACAATCAATTAGTACCTTTGTCTCTGGAGTTGAGAGCAAGAAGCAGCTACGACCCACTTCCCGGCATCCTCCTAAAGCAGTGACTCTAACCCACTTGTCCTTAGATGATATTTCCCTGTGGATCTTGCGGCCCATTGTTTTAAGCAGGGCTTTTCGTTCATCCTTGTGGTCTCTAAGATATTGACGGACATTCTTAACTGTGGATGATTTTATAGGTGGGGTCCTGACTACTTTCGGAGTCCAGCCGATCTCTTTGGTAATCTCTCGTAACGTATTACCGTGCCTGCCAATTACTATACCAGGTTTTTCAGCTTCTATTATGACCTCGCCTGTATCGGGTTCAAAATAATGACTGGTGATACCTGCATCTTCAGGTACGATCTGGGAAATTTTTTCGATAACCACTTCAGGTGCTGCCAGTACTCCAGGGTCGGGCCGAACTACCAAACGTTTTCGAAGATCTTTTGCCAGATTTCGGATTATGTCCCCATTATCTGCGAATTTTTTTGGTTCAGGGGTATAAATAACCAGTTCAGGTCCTTCAAATTCTACATTTGAAATGGTTACTCCAACTGGTAATTTTTTCGTTATTTTTACTTTTAATTCATCAAGTACCTGTTCTACTGACATTGCATTTACGTCCTATTAAAAAAATTAAAAAATCGAGATATAATAAATTTTTAAAAAAATTTTAAATGTTACATTTATTTTTTGTATAAGGAAATATTACAAAACATCATGAAGACTATTTCGTTTCTCCTGAATAATAGACTCTTCAACTTCAAAATACCCTTCTGCGGTAATCTTTACAACCTTAATGCCATTCCCAGAAGCCGAATCTCTTTTCATAACATTGTGAAGTGCCCGGATTGCCAGATCTACTCCGTCATCTACTGACATATTTTCCGTATATCTATCTTCCAAAATACCATAAGCAAATGGAGACCCGGAACCTGTTGATACAGCTTTTGTCTCTTCAAGCTGACCACCCAAAGCGTCCAAAGAATAAATATTAGGACCGTTCTTGTCAAATCCCCCAATTAAAAGTTGTACCATGAAAGGATAATATCTATTGCCTGCTAGGATATTGGACAGCAGACTGGCAGAACCTCTTACAGTCATATTTTCTTGCCTGCGCATTTTGTAGAGTTTTGACTCAACCTGCATAGTCTTTACAAGTCGTTGTGCATCACCCACTGAACCTGCAGTTGTCATACCTATAAGATCATCGATCTGATATACTTTCTTCGCATCTTTGCTTGCAATAAAATGCCCCATGGTAGCCCGGCTCTCTGTTGCCAGGACTACGCCCTCTTTACAAACCATTCCAATAGTTGTTGTACCTTCATACACTTTGTCATTAACCATCTGGATACCCTCATAGAAAAAATGAAAAAATCAGTTAATTCCTTCTTAATATCATATCTCAGTATATAAGGGTTTTCCATTTTTTAATAAGATACAGTCGTCACACATTTTCTTCTGGCAGTATTGTTTACTATATTCCACTATTAAGGCATGATATTCTTTATACAGGTCCACGTCTGGTTCCAGTTCTGACTCGAACATATGTTGCAGTGTCCGATAATTTCCGCTAATGCCGAGGCAGGCCAGGATCCTATTTGTGTATGCATCGATTACGAATTTGGGTTTATGTGCAGCATACAATATAATGCTATCAGCAGTCTCATCCCCTACACCATCCAGTTCCAGCAGGTCTTTGCGAAGCTCATCCACTCTCCGGACCAACAGGGTGTCTCCATTGATTAAAAAAAATTCTGCCAGTTTTTTCAATCGTTTGGCTTTTTGTCGATAAAAACCTGTACATCTTATTAATTCTTCCAGGTTTTCAGTGTCAACAATGGCCAGTGCTTCGGGGTCGAGAAGGGAATGTTCCTTCAAGTTTGAAATAGCATATTCCACGTTGTTCCAGCGGGTCTGCTGGGTCAGCAGTGCCCCTACAGCTACTTCAAAAGGAGTGTCTGCAGGCCACCAATGTTGGTGACCTAACACAGATAGCAGTTTTTCATAAACCTCTGTTAGATTCATTCTATTAGTCCCTATATCAATAACTATAAAATATACCTGAGTATTAACTTAGAACGCAATAAAAAGATTAGTGAGGGTATCAAAATGGTACAAGATAAGAAATTATTGTGGAAAGAAGAGATCTGCGCCGGGTGCGGCACCTGTGAGAGGAGTTGTCCTGTTGAGCCCCGAGCCATTGTAGTAACTGAAGGCAGGGCCGTAATAGACTACAACCTGTGCGATGCCTGTGGTATTTGTGTCAAGGAATGTCCGGTCAAAGCACTGTACTTTGAAGTGATTGAATAAGTGATATCATATCATTTTATTTTCAATAAGCTTAGTTCCAGGAAAACTATTAATACTTTAAAGAAGCTGGATGAAAGTTAAAAGAAGGTGTTTTATGGCTTTTCACGTGATGATAATCCCTACTTTGGGCTGTCCTTCAAATTGTAGTTATTGCTGGAGTTCAGAGGAAGGGTCTCCAATAATGAGCATTGAAACAATCAAAGAAGTAGTTAAATGGCTCAAGGATTTCAGGGATGATCCTGTTACATTTACCTTCCATGGTGGCGAACCCCTCCTGGCTGGTGCGGATTTTTTCAGGGAAGCCTTACCATTACTGGCTGAGGGTTCGGTTGACCAGAAAGCTGCTTTTGCTCTACAGACCAATCTCTGGAAGATGACCCCAGAACTCGCCCAAATCTTAGCTGAGTATAATATTCCCATCGGTTCCAGCATAGACGGTCCCAAGGAGCTTAATGACCTGCAAAGAGGGGACGGATATTATGAGAAGACCATGAAGGGGTACGAAATTGCCAAAGCCAATGGTCTTACAGTGAGATTTATCAGCACCTTCACCAACTATTCTGTACAATTCAAGGAAGATATTTTTAATTTTTTCCTGGAAAATGGTCTAACTCTAAAATTACATCCTGCACTCCCATCGTTACGTGACGATAACCCTGAAAAATGGGCACTTGATCCAGAAGAATATGGAAATTTGTTAATTTATCTGCTAGATAAATATCTGGAAAACATAAATGATATAGAAATTATGAATATTGACCACCTGTGTAAATGTGTGTTCACTGGTCGCGGCAGTGTGTGTACTTTTGTCGATTGTATGGGGGATACTTTTGCGGTGGGACCTGATGGAAGTATATACCCATGCTATCGCTTTGTAGGTATGCCAAAATATGTTATGGGCAATGTATATGACCATCCCAGTGTGGAAGATCTTGCCAGGTCTGACGCATGGAAGCTTATGGACCAATATAAGGAATATGTAGATAAGGAATGTGGGGAGTGCAGCTTCATTAATGCCTGTCGGGGTGGATGCCCTTACAATGCCATAGCACCCACTGAAGGTGAAATCAGGGGTGTAGACCCACACTGTACTGCATATAAGATGATATTCAAGGAAATAACTGATAGGATAAATAATGAATTATTTGGAGGTGCCGGTATGCCCGGCCTTCCACAAGAACCGAATGCCAAGGCAGGAATAATGTCCTTAATGCTTAAAAGCTCCTGAAATCCGGAATTGATAAAAGAATTTATCAAGATTCATTTAGCATCAGGTTAATCTGGGTGCAGGCTTTTTAGCTGGACAAAAAGCCAAATAAGTCATTTCATTCACATTTTATACCCAGGTGTTTTATTTTATTGAACACGGCCAGGTTAATGAGTAGAGGAGTAAGACTTTCCAGCATAGATGAAGCTTCAAGAGGACCGGCGATCAATGGCCTTAATTTTGGGATTTCTCTTACAAGATCGCAAACTACCTGGTTGGCATGTTCATCATCACCACAGATGAATACATCCATATCTAACTTCTCCTTGATCTTGCAGAGCTTTTTCGCAGACACACTATGGAAAGCAGAAACCAGTTTTACACTTTCCGGCAGTGCACTTTTGATCACCATTGCAGCTGAACCTGCAGCAGGC
>DATKUV010000023.1:0-2899 GCA_035530415.1 Candidatus Nanoarchaeia archaeon
AGAATAACGGCCTTCATGTAACTCCTTTTTAACTTTGTTATAATAAAAAGATATTTAATTCAACTGCAGGCAGAGCCAACTGCAACCTTAACAATGTGGCATACTTTCTGGAAAAGCTCATCCACGTTGGACCGCGCCTCGGCAGTGACACGTACCAGCGGTTCGGTACCGGATGGCCTTACCAGGACCCAACCATCATTCGTTTCCACTCTGATGCCATCTATAGTACTGACGTCCCCCATTGAAGACAATTCACCGGCAATATCAGACATTGCCCTCTCCTTTCGCTGGTTATCACAGTTGATCCCCATCCTCCTCGTATTATACTTTGGAAGGGCGTCTACCATATCTGAGAGTTTCTGGCTCCCAATGATCTCGATCAATCTTGCTGCAGCATAGATCCCGTCCGGACAAAAAGAAATTCGAGGGAATATCCAGCTTCCTGACGGTTCACCTCCAAATGCTGCACCTATTTTCTTCATGACTTCTGCCACATATACGTCCCCCACCCTGCTTCTCACAATTTCGGTACCAGGCAGGGCATCATCAACTACAAGTGAGGTATCTACTGGCACTATTATCCGGTCAGCATGTTCATGTGCTGCAAAGATTGCCAGTAGCTGGTCACCATTTACAAACCTGCCCTTATCATCAACGGCCATCATCCTGTCTGCATCTCCATCATGGGCAATTCCGAGATCAGCTCCCCTATCTATAACAGTTTTCATTAGCAGATCCAGGTTGTCTGCTTTAGGTTCAGGGTTCCTGGCAGGAAAATGTCCATCTGGTTGGGCATTCATGGAAAGCACCTGACACCCCATCATTGTTAAAAGCAGGGGCGTGATCACTGATCCTGCACCATTGCCACAATCAACTACTACTTTAGGTGCTGTTTTTAATGAACCTGTTTTATTCAGGATAGCCTTTATATGGTCTTCAACAGCATTTTCATAAATATTTTGATTACCTATCCGGTTCCATTTCACAGGAGAATACATGGATGATTCGATAATAGATTCAATTTCTTCCTGCTGGTTGCTGTCAAAGGCCATCCCGTCTGGATTCCATAATTTGAGCCCAATGTACTCAGCAGGGTTATGAGATGCAGTAACCATTACTCCCAGATCAAAATCCTTTGCTGCATATGCTAAGGTCGGTGTTGGAACAAGACCGAGCATTGTCACATTGCATCCTGAAGACATTAGTCCGGATATAACAGCTTCTTCGATCATGTTAGCCGAAACCCTGGGATCCCGCGCAATTACAGCATTGGAGCGACCGATACCAGCAGCTTTTCCCACATTCAATGCCAATTCAGGTGTAATTTCAACATTTGTGATCCCCCTGATCCCTGATGAGCCGAACAATTTCATTTCATCACCTATTCAACTGTCACGCTTTTAGCAAGATTCCTGGGTTTATCAATGGAACATTTCCTCTCAAGAGCAGTATAATAAGCCAGAAGCTGCACCACTACTGTAGTCAATAAAGGCGACAACAGTTCATCTGTCCTGGGAATTGGTAACACAATATCTACATATTTAAATATCTCATCGTCATCCTGATTGGCTATACCGATAACTGATGCATCCCTTGCTTTTACTTCCTTTATATTGCTAAGGATCTTATCATAAGTAGAACTTTGTGGTGCAATAGCGACCACAGGTACATCATTAGTTATTAAAGCAAGTGGGCCGTGTTTCAGTTCTCCTGCCGCATACCCCTCAGCATGAATGTATGAGATCTCCTTTAATTTTAATGCCCCCTCCATAGCTATTGGATAATTGATGTTCCGCCCTATAAAGAAATAATCAGTAGAATCCACAAAAAGAGAAGCACATTCATGAATATTTTCTTTATTCTCAAGAATGTGGTCAATATGTCCTGGTATTTTCCGCATTTCAGAAAGTAGGACACGAGCTCTATTTGCATTCATAAAAGACCTGGATCTTGCAAAAAAGATTGCTAGCAGATATAAGACCACAAGCTGTGAAATAAATGATTTTGTGGCAGCCACACCTATCTCTGGACCTGCCCTGGTGTAGATAGTAGTGGAGGCTTCCCTTGAGGCTGAACTTCCCACCACATTGGTAACAGCCAGGGTCTTGCAGCCATATGATGCAGCTTCCCGTAATGCTGCCAGCGTGTCAGCTGTCTCTCCCGACTGTGTTATTCCAATTACCAGTGTGGAGGGCGCTAAAACCGGACTGGAATATCGAAACTCTGAACCACTATCCACATCAGTATGTATACCTGCCAGTTTTTCGAACAGATATTTGCCAAGCAAACCTGCATTATAGGAGGTACCGCATGCTATGATCTCGATCCTCTCAAGTTGTTGGATCTGCTCAAGGGTCATTTCCAGTTCTTCAAAATTGACATTTCCTTCAAGTTCATGTAACCTGCCGACCATGGTCTCGTGAATGGAATTGGTCTGTTCATGTATCTCTTTAAGCATAAAATGAGGATAACCTGATTTCTCTGCAGCTTCCAGATCCCATTCAATGATATGTTCTTCCTTTATCCTGGGATTGCCTTCAAGGTCTGTTACCTGTATTCCAGTCTGTTTAACTGAAATTATCTCCTCGTTCTCGACATAAATAATCCTGTTTGTGTATTTTAGGATTGCAGGAATATCAGAAGCTATGAAATTTTCCTGCTCACCTAACCCGATAATTAGCGGGCTGTCCTTTCTTGCTGCAACCAGTTCATCAGGTATCTCATCACACAATACAGCTATTCCATATGAACCCCGAACATGGCCCAATGCCTGTCTTACAGCAGCAGCCAGGTTATTTGAATAATATTTGGATATTAGATGGGCCAGTACTTCCGTATCAGTATCTGATAAGAACTCATAGCCTTCAGATATCAATTCTTCTTTCAATTCCTGATAATT
>DATKUV010000024.1:0-2782 GCA_035530415.1 Candidatus Nanoarchaeia archaeon
GCAACACGTTTCCTCAAGTCCCTTGATAGCCGGGCAATGGAACTGTGGGTAATCGAACTCAGCCTCACACCCCGCTTTGATAAAGAGTGCGCACTTGCGTTGGACGATGAGCACAAGCACCATAATGGGAGTTCCGGATGGAAGAGGCTTACTAATTTTTCGTTCATGCAAATTCAACCTGATGGATTTTACAGATTCCATAAGATCATGCGGGATGTAATAACCAAAAAGTTTGAGGATGAGAAGGGAAGGGTGGTTCATGAATGGTTCGGCAATTACTGGAAGACCCGACAGGAGATAGCATTGTGCTGGTTTCATCAATGGATTCTGAACCCGGATGATATGTTAAGTGAATGGGATACACGTCATAAAAACTCTATGGAAAGTATGAACATTATCCAAGCCAGGGAACTATTGAAATGGTGGACTGAAACGCCCCTTGACGACCATGACCGTCGTTTTGTGGGTAACGAAGTGTGGGGTCGTGTACATAACATGATTGGTAATGCTCTTTGGAAAACACCCCAACTTGCAATAGGGACTGCACTCAGTGTTGCCATAGAGCACTATACAGCGGCACTGAGGGTTTACACCGAGACCGAATTTCCAATAGATTGGGCCGGGACCCAGAATTATGACAATTTAATGGCGTTCGAAAATCGGTGTTTAATAAAGGATTCAAAATCTGGATTTTCGCATATTTCAACATCTCGTATATCAACATACCCTTCAAATAGAATTAAGCCAAATGAACCGTCGTTTACTTCTTCCCAATCTTCTTTTAAATCGAAAAATGCTAGTTGAGGAGATTCATCTCCCTTTTTAACTATAACAACATACTGCCTACTTTCATATTCGTTTAATCTCATATTCAACCTCTTTTCGATTCTCCTTTCACTGATTTAAAACAACCAATGATCTTACGCATAATAACATGCTTTCTTATTGCCTGTTCGGCAAGATTATTAGTTGGTTCCATTCCAGGATAAAGCAGACAAGTATACCAGCAACCACAACCATTTTTGAGATATGTCAAAGGTTTCTTGAGTTCTTTAAATTCGCTATATTGAGATTGTCGGAAAAGTGATGAATACGAACATTTCGTAACATCTTCATCATACAAATCGTTGTGCTGCGGTATGCTGTAATTTTTCCAAAGTTTAAAATACCTCGAAATATATGCTTTTCCGACAATCTCATATCCAATGTTAATGAGAAACAATAATTATTTATATAATTACAATATATTATCATACTGTATATAAAGTATAACTTGATTCACATTTCAATGGGGTATCTCTATGAGAATTAGTTTTTCCATACTTAATATAATAATTATACTTTTGTTCATCTTAATCAATCCGGCTGGTGCCGTAATTATTTTTGAGGATGAAAGTATCAGTGCTGACACTGTGATCAATGATGATGTGATTATTTCAGGCGATAATGTAATAATCCAGGGTACAGTGCTGGGAGATGTAATAGCCACAGGCGGGCAGGTTGAAATCACAGGCAATGTCACTGGTGACTTGATGGTCGGTGCCGGTAGGGTGATCATAGATGGCGTTGTCGGGGATGATCTCAGAGTCGGCGCAGGCGAATTGATAATAAATGGACATGTGGGTGACGACCTGATTGTCTTTGCAGGCAGTATAATTATATCAGATGATGCAAAGATCGGCGGTGATATAGCCTTTGGTTCCGGCCAGATGGACCTGAAAGGTATGGTTCAGGGCAATGTCAGTGGTGGAGCAGGTGATTTCACTCTAGCCGGCCAAGTGGGTGGTGATGTGGATCTGGAGGTAGAGAACCTCAATATCCTCCAAACTGCCCGAATCAATGGCAACCTTAAATATTCAAGTCCTGAGGAAGTGTCTATTGCATCCGGCATCGTGGGTGAATCCATAGAATTCATTAAAGAAGAACGAAAGGGAGTGGAAACGGTCGCAGGATCATCCGTCATAGGTTGGCTGATTCGATACCTTTTCTTGCTGGTTCTGGGACTTGTTGCCCTAGCACTGATGCCCAACCGGACTGTGGCCATTGCCCGTGCGATTCCTGAGAATCCTCTGAAAAATCTGGTATTCGGCCTTGTGCTGCTGGTTGCCGGGTTCTTGGTTTCGATCTTGTTACTTGTAACCGTGATCGGCATTCCGTTAGGGATAATATTGTTATTCGAAACGTTCTTAGTCATGTATGCTGCCAGGTTATTTTTCGGTCTATGGTTGGGGAGACTGATATTTTCCCGGCTGGGTAAGGAATCCAGACCCTGGATGGATATGGTACTGGGGCTGTTTGTACTGTTCATCTTCACCAGCCTTCCGTGGGTTGGAGGATTGATCTGTCTAATGGTTACATTTGTTGCTATCGGAGGTTTATTTATAGAACAGAAAAAATTCTACAAAGAGCTGAGGGAGAAGAATATGCTTTAACTTGATCCGATTGCCCTGTAGGATGCTATCGTTTGGTTTAAATTGGCCACGATTGTTATAAGTGCAATGGTGATTGTGCAGCTAAATCAGCGGCAATATCCAACTGCTACTGGCTGATTATCCCCGGTGGCACATCGGCACCATTTATACGGTGCCGATCCTGTTTATCCTGTCTATTGATTCGGGTAATGCATTCCATGCTTGATGATATATCCTGAATAAGGGTATCACCCCGATTCGTCCGTAAATATACTATAGGACTAAACCCATTAAAAAATCAGTGCTTATGAATTTGAGGCGGAAATCAGTCAAGACAGAACATTAGTCGGGAAAATCACTAAGCTTAGATG
>DATKUV010000025.1:0-5786 GCA_035530415.1 Candidatus Nanoarchaeia archaeon
GTCTTATAAGTATCAATAAGGCCGCCGTAATATCGCCCAAATATCTTATTGAAATCATCGGCAGCTTTTTCTATTTTTTCAAGAGCATTATCCATAGCCTTTTGCTGCAGGTACCTGAATTCAGTATAGGTCGTGGGATCAGCGAATGCTCCAAAGGTCATTGGGTTTTTCGTATCCAAAAAATATTCAGGCTCATATTTGGGCAGATATTCATCTGTCAGGTCCTGCTCCAGCAATATCACAGGTTCATATACGTGGGACAGAATAAAACCGTCCATACAAACCATTGCAGGAAGTTTAATCTCCTTATCTTCTGCTACCTTAAAAGCCTGGGCTGTCATATCACCCGCTTCCTGGGTATCTTCTGCATACAATTGTATCCAACCTGTATCACGCTGGGATATGCTGTCCTGCTGGTCGTTCCAGATATTGATTGGGGCGCTGACAGCCCGGTTAGCCACTGTCATAACCACTGGCAGCCGCATACCTGATACATTGAACAGTACTTCATGCATCAATTCAAGGCCCTGTGATGTGGTTGATGAATATGTACGGGCTCCTGCAGCACTTGCACCCACCAATGCAGAAATGGCAGAAAACTCGCTCTCCACATTAATATACTCGCAATTTGGTATCTCTCCATCAGCCATGAACTGGGACAGGTCTTCCACAATATGGGTCTGAGGAGTAATAGGGTAAGCTGAAATTACATTGGGCCTGCACACCTTCACTGAATGTGCTACCGTATATGATCCTTCCACCACAGTCATTTTGTTTTTCATTTATTTCTCCTCCAACACCATCTCTATAGCATCACTGGGGCACTCGTTAGCGCATATGCCGCATCCTTTGCAAAAATCAAAATCAAAGACCACATATTTCTCTTCTGTCTCTTCAATACTGCAATCCGGGCATAATAATGAACACAGACCGCATTTGATACATTTATCCTGATTATACAAAGGCTTGAAGTTCCTCCAGCCCCCGGTCTTATTCACTCTCGTGGTCCCGGGCTCAACAACCCCGCCAATAATGATCTTCATTTTGCCGCCTCCATTCGTTTATAGGCTTCAAGTACTGCCTTTGAGTTCTTCTCACCCACTGGCCCCGGGAAACGTTCGGATACAGCATTCTGGATGCTCTCTACCCTGATCTCTCCAGTGGCACCGGCAAATGCTCCCAGTAATATTGTATTCACGATAGGTCGGCCAATAATGTCGAGGGCTATCCTGGTGGCATCAATGGTCATGACGTCTGCCTGTGTGTCCAGTTTAAAGGATTCAGGTGGGAATTCAGTATTAATAAGGATCTTGCCGTCTGGTTTGGTTCCGGCAGCCACATCCACTACCTCGATCAAGGTGGGGTCCTGGACAATAACGTAATCAGGTTCATATATCTGGCTGCGTAACCTGATCGGATTATCGCCAATCCTTGTAAAAGCGGTTACGGGGGCGCCTCTTCGTTCCACACCAAAGGCGGGGAATGCCTGGCTGTATTTGCCATCCTCAAATGCGGCAACTGCAAGTAATTCGGCAGCCGTGACGGACCCCTGTCCACCACGGCCATGGATACGTATTTGTTTCAAGATAAGGCCTCCAATAATGAGAACTGATTTTGGTAATTGTCTGATTAATACTCATTATTTATGTATTTTTAGGCTTAAGAGGGATTAATTAACTAAAAAGGTAATGTTCGAAATCTTTTTTAACACTTACTTCATTTCAAGAATAATGTTTCTTGATCTTCACATACATTCCTGTTATTCAAAGGATTGTTCATCACCAGTTGCTTCAATATTGACACAGGCGATCAATATCGGATTAGGAGGAATTGCTATTTGTGATCATGATACTGTGAAGGGTTCATTAGCAGCTGAGAAATTGGTGGAAGAGAATGGGCTTGACA
The DNA here is from genome assembly GCA_035530415.1 of Candidatus Nanoarchaeia archaeon. Classification (GTDB taxonomy): domain Archaea; phylum Halobacteriota; class Methanosarcinia; order Methanosarcinales; family Methanocomedenaceae; genus Kmv04. The sequence continues at coordinate 1,906 of DATKUV010000025.1, forward strand.
TTCTAGTGATCCCTGGTATTGAAGTAACTACGAACAAAGGACATTTATTGGTTCTGGGGACCCGGCATGAATTTCCAAAGGATCTGGACCCAGAGGAAATTATCAGGATGGCCAGAGAACGAGATGCTTTTGTGGTAGCTCCCCATCCTTACAAAGGATATCCGAAAAGCCTGGGAGATGTTACAGAACTGGAAGTAGATGCAATAGAAACCCTGAATTCGCGTTTTATTTTTGGAAAATTCAATAAACGAGCTAATAAAATGGCAACAGAACTGGATCTCCCTATGCTGGGCAACAGTGATGCTCATTTTGTTGAAATGGTGGGCAGGGCCTATACTGAAATTGATTCAGACCCTACAATTGAAGCTGTGTTCAATGCTATCAGATCTAAAAAAACAAAGGTACATGGAACCAGAACACCTTTTAATGTGCAATTTAAACAAGCATGCGGCGGGGCTAAACGAAGATTTAAGCACTTAATATGAATAGCTCGCTTCGCTCATACAAGAAACTGCTCGCTAATGCTCGCAGTTACTTGAGTACATAATCTCATAGATTATATGCAATTTAAAAAATTAGACAGTACGATTTTTAAGTTAAAAAAAAGAAGAGAAGATAGCTACGCTATCTTCTATTATTAAAGTTTATTTTCGGTATCTTCTGGCTATATATAGCAATGCTAAGGATGAAATTGCCAGTACTCCACCAAAACCAGGTGTTCCTGCAGGTTTTTCTTCTGTTTCAACAGTTGTGTCAGTAGTTTGGGTAGGTGCTGTAGTTGCGGCGGTCGTTGCCTCATCCTCATCTGCCATTGGGTGGCAGACTGAACATCTTAATCCAGTTGATGCGGTCTTAAGTGCAATTTTGTTATATGCATGTATATCATCAGCCTTATGACACTGGGCACATTCTGGTAGGTAGACCTTACCTGTTTCCTGACTCAGGTGGCAGTCATTACATGGCACAGCAGGAATATGGATGAAATGAGGTATTTCACTGGCAGCTTTAACTTCCTGAGCTCCTGGTCTGTGGCAGTTATAGCAGGCAGTCCTGTTTTCTGCATCACCGTGAATCAGCGCAACGTCTGTAGCTTTGTGGCAAGTCTGACAGACCACTGTGGTTCCTTCCAAATCGGCTGGTATAACGATATTCGGAGCTTTTTCATGACATGCCTCGCATGAAACATCAGGTCCCCCATGTACATCTACCAGATCCCTATGACAATGTGAGCACAGGGTGTTCGAGATCAGTTCAATATGGAATGTTTCAATACCGCTATGACAGTAGGAACAGTCTTCTGTTGCCACTTTAGGACCATGAACCACATGTATTGGCCCGTTATGACACTGGAGACATTGTGGTATTTTAATAGATAATGTCTCACCGTGGCAGTCGATACATTGGACAGGTTGACCTGTATGTATGACATGTGGGTCCTCAGGATGGCATTCTTTACAATCAACATCTTCCGCCATTTTGGTCACAAGTGTAGGTTGCTCCATTATGAGAACAGGGTCGACTTCTTCCTCAGCTTGAACAAACACGACGAGAATGCTCATTGCTATTAGTAATAATAACAAAACATTGAATTTTCTCAATTATAATCCTCCTTTTAATTAATAAAATCTAATCTTAGAATACTTCTTTTACCTTCTGCTATTTATTGTTTTTTACTTTAAGGTCTGCGCTCCACACTTTCTTCATTTGAACACAAATAATGGTTTTTTAGGCTTTTTAGCATGTGATCCTTCTGTAATTTCAGTGTATTCATCCATGGTCTCTTTACCGGTAAAAAACATGGCTTTGATATATTTTGTCATTCTAGGATCAATTCCTAAAAATCCAAGATGGATGATAAGTTCAAATACAAACCAGTATGTAGCCCACAGGTGAATTGTCCTGATTAATTCGATCCCTGACATACCCAGATATACAGAAACACTACCTGTAATATCTCCAACGAACCATGCCATGAAATTATTCCAGAGAGGGATATCGAAATTTACTATTCCGAACTTCAGGTCCAGCATTATGATCCCTGAAAGTCCTATGAGTACAATAGCCATCCCTTCAAATATCACCATGAGTTTATAGGCCGGATGAAGCTTATTTTCATAATGTCCCGTGGTTTTATTGAATATGGTATATTTTGGGTATTTATTTTTTGGTTTGAATATTCCCACAATCGCTTGCTTGAGCCTTGTTATATCTTTAAGGCTGAAAATATATTGCAGAAAATGGCCGCTGGTAAGTAGATTGAAAGGTATCAGCGTCCAGTTTACAAGCAGGAACAAAATCGAAGCTATCACATGGATGAGACGGATATCCTGATAATTAATAAGTTGCCAGGCCGTTATAGTACAGTGATTAAACTGTAAGGCCATATATACGCCTGATATAATAAGCACAACACAAGTTATCATATGGGTCTGATGGGCAACCATATCTCGTAAACTATAACGCTGCCCGACAATTTTTTCATTATTTGCACGTTCTGTCATATACACTCCCTCATTAATTTCATAATGAGATTTACAATACTACCTACCATAGAAGTATCGATTAATACATTCAGTTGAATTATTTGGAAGGTTCGCTCTCTGATATTTGTAAGAGACCTTAATTAAATAAATGTTTCGTTAATGATTTCCGGCTGGAATTAATCCAGGGAAATGTGTTTCAGGATATGAGCTACCTCGGGGATGATCAATTCTTTCACACCAAGCCCCACGGCAGCCGGTGACCCTGGAAGACAAAAAACTACACATTTATCAATAATCCCGGCGGCAGCTCTCGAAAGCAAGGCCGCTGTTCCTACATCAGCAAGGCTTTTTTGTCTGAAAAATTCACCGAAGCCTGGGATGGTCTTATTAAAAAGTGGTTCTACGGCTTCAAGGGTCACATCTTGGGGTGCAAGTCCGGTCCCACCGCTAATCACAATGGCCTGGATTTCAGAGCTGGTCAGATCCTGAACGAGTTGTCTGATCAGGGCCATATCATCAGGAAGCAGCGAATATGTTAGTATTTCAAATCCCGAATTTTCCAGCAGGTCTGACATAACCTGCCCTGAAACATCCTCTGCCTGGTCTGGTTTGGATATGTTCCCGTATTTTTTATACCTGGATGAACTCACAGTAACAATGGCAAACCTGACAGATTTAGAGGCATTTTTTTTGTGCAGCTTTGAGGTATCCATGGAGAGGTTTATGTGTTATTGATTATAAGAAATAGTTTGTTGAAATTATTGATTATTCGATGGGTTTATTGAATTTATCCCTAAAATCACTATTTTTTCATTATATTTAAATCTAATTTTTGTCTTATTTGATAATTAAATATCTGAATTCTTTTTCATATCTTTATGCAGGGCACTCTGGAAGTTATATTTTACAGAATTTAGTAATTTGTATCAATTACTCTATATGAGCCGAGAGTGTGCAACTGACGGAGAGCACGCAGGAGCACGGGATAAACCTGTGCAATCCAGCCACCATCTCTGGAATGTTTGAAGATGCGGGAATCGGTTTCGTACCTCAATCCGTTTCCTATAGGCCGTGCATCAACCGTCTTTCGTTCGTTCACTAAATCCAGTTCATGCCTGCAAGTGGTAATATTGGCTTTATTAAAAAACTTAGGGTCCGGTAAGCGTGTAACGACTGCTTCGGGCTTGTGGGGGGCTTACGTACTTCTCCCTTCGGGACGGTAGGTGCAGAGCTTTTGTTAAGATGTTTTTGCATCTGATCGGGACCCTGAAATATTTCATAAAAAATAGAAAATTATTAATTTTATTAGTTTGTATATGATATTGTATCAAATTTTTATTTTCTGCCTTTAATCAGTATCTCCGAACAATATGGTCATATGGGTTAGCCCCACCTAAC